>JACJNV010000219.1 GCA_014695175.1 Microcoleus sp. FACHB-DQ6
TTTAAAATCTGGTCAGGCTGTGATTCCCGTGTGGTTAGATAAAATTCATCAGCGGGTTGCTAGCAGGTTGGTTGGGTAGCGCGGCATTTTTGCATTCAATCAGCCTTGTCGTTATTTGAGCTGAGGTGATTCCTTGGCGGTTGCTGGAAAACTAAAAGAAGTCGATAGTTCCAGTTGAATCTCAATAGCTTCCAAGTGGGGATCTGTTCAATTCATCTTTATAAATACGCCAATTAGGAAGGAATCGATTCATTAACAGGGTGAATCGCTCGTTATGATGCCGCTCTAAAAGATGCGTCATTTCATGGACGACGACATATTCTAGACAGTGAAGCTCTTTCTTTGCGAGTTCAAGGTTCAACCAGATGCGTTTCGCCTCAATGTTACAAGTGCCCCATTTGGTTTTCATCTGCTTTACTCCCCAATCATTCACCTGAACATTGATAATTTCTGACCACTTTTCGATTAATAGCGGAATGTCTTTTTTTAACTGCTGTCGATACCAATTCATTATTACTTTTTGGCGTTGGGCTTCGTCGCTTCCTTCCTTGACGTAGAGGTCGATATAGGTGTTGTTTCTGACTTTTACTTTGGGGCTACCTTTGTGATAAATAACATTGAGTAAATAGCGTTGGCCTTGAAAATAATGGGTTTCACCGGATAAAAATTCTCTTTTTGATTGGCGTTCTTGTGCTTTAAAATTGGCTTGATGTTTTTTGATCCAAGCTAGTTTGGAGATGGCAAATAAACGAACCGCTTCATCATTTACTTTTAAAGGGACAGCCATCCGCACCCGACCATCGGGAGGATATACCCCTAGATGGATGTTTTTAATATTTTTTCTGTCAATATCAATCACTAGATCGCTGATTGTTATCTGAGGCATCTTAATAATCGCTTTGATTCTTCACAATATCAAAAATTATATCCACTTTTTCCGCAGAGTCAAGGTGTTTTTTGATGGCATTTCTAACTTCACGTTCCTTGATTTTATTGCTGCGCCAAGCATCTTTTTTAGTTTGGCGAATTGCACGATCGATCGCCAATGCCAGCACCTCATTTTGCTCTAGGTTATCGTATAACGCTCGTTTGGCGGGAGTGTCTAGAGATGGAGGGTACTGGGTTGAGGTTGCAGGTTGGGTAATTTGTCGGCTGAGAGTTACAATTTTATTTAGGTAGTTTTCATAGTCTTGAGCAGTGTTTTGGCGGTCTTGAATCAGTTCGTCTAAGAGTTCCGACATTGTGCTGAAATATTTGGGGTTGGTGGGGTGTTGTTCGATGATGACTTTGCGTAGGTTGTTCTCAATCGTTTCGGCAATGGCTTCTGGATTTTGTTTAATGCCTTTCGGTAAAGTTTCTATGGCATCCTTACCGCGATCGACAATTAACTCAATTAGCGTCATATTATCGAAAGTAGAAAGCACTTTGCTTTCTTCTGCACCAATGTAGCTATCGATTAGGTGACGCATGGCGGGTTCATACGCTTTCAAGTCGATCGCATCTCCACTAGCAAGTTTTATCTCGGTGCGAATTTGTTCATAATATTTAACTTCCTGCCTGATGGTTTCAATTTCAGCCGAGGAATAGCCAGCTTCTAGCATATCATTCGCTAAATTAGCATAAGCTCGAATTAGAGAAGCGGTGAGTTTGTAGAGAAGAATTCGCTTTTGTTCCTGTAGTTTGATCAGGTCTGAATCTTCTATATTAGAATTACAAAAATAACGGATATAGGCAAGGGTATCTTTTGGCGGTTCTACAGGTTCACAGAGGGCTTTAATGCTTTCTCTGGCAGTTTCTAGCCGTTCTTTTCCTTTTTCTAGGCGATCGCTCAATAAACCCTCCACATCTTTTGGATCGTAATCTTCAAAGGCTTCGGCGGTGTAGTCTCGAACGGATTTCTCTAAGCGTTTAAACAAATCTTTGTAATCAATAATATAACCATATTCTTTATCATCGCCATCGAGTCGGTTGACGCGACAAATGGCTTGGAATAATCCATGATCTCGCATGGTTTGGTCAATATAAAGATAGGTAGCAGGAGGTGCATCAAAACCCGTCAAAAGTTTATTAACTACAATTAATAGTTTCATTTGGGCGGGTTCGTCCACAAATTTCTTTTTAACTTCCTCCTCAAAAACTTCGGGAGTTTTACCATTTAACATTTTTTGGTAAATCTCATACTGATGTAGCTTTTCGGTGGATTCATCGGGGTCGGTGGTTTCGCCTTTAATGCTTTGGAGAGAACCATCATAGGAGGTGATTATCGCGCATTTTTTGAAACCGCAATTCTGGAATAATTCATAATATTTACAAGCTTGGTAAATGCTACCTGCTACCAGTAAAGCATTGCCTCGACCACTTTGTAAACGGTCTTTTGTTTCAAAATCTAATAAAATATCGCTGACAATTTTCTCTAGTCGGGAGGCGGAACTTAAGACTTTTTGTAAGGTTCCCCAGCGTTGTTTGAGTTGGCTTTTGGCTTGTTCGGTTAAGCCTCTGGTTTTGGCTTCAAACCATCGATCAATTTTAGTTTTGGAGGTTATAAACTGCTCGACATTACGGGCTTCATAGCGTAAATCGAGAACCACTTGATCGGCTACGGCTTCATCAAATTTATAGGTATGAATATAATCGCCAAAAACTTCAATACTATTTTGTTTATCTGTTTTGAGTAACGGCGTACCTGTGAACCCAATAAAGACAGAATTGGGCAGAATTTCCTTCATTGCTTTGTGCAGTTTACCCGACTGGGTGCGGTGGCATTCATCTACAAATACATAGATATCGCCTTTGGGGGTGAAGTCTTTGGAAAGGCTGCGCTTGAGGTCTGCGATATAGTTTTCGTAGTCTGTATCACTGAGTTTATTGTTATCTTTTTTGCCGAATTTATGAATTAAAGAACAAAGCAGCCAGGGCGTTGTATTATTGAGTTGTTGGATTAAGTCAGCGCCGTTTTTAGTGCGATAAATTTCTTCATTAACGTTATTAAAAACCTTCTTAATTTGCTCGTCTAATTCCTTGCGATCGGTGATAATTAAAACACGGGGATCGGTGAGGTTTTCCCGAATCCATTTTGTTAGCCACACCATTGTTAGACTTTTGCCGCTGCCTTGGGTGTGCCAGATAATCCCGCCTTGCCGTTGTTGCAGGAGGGTTTGGGCGGCTTTGACTCCGAAATATTGGTTATGACGGCAAACTTTTTTGATGCCGCAATCGAATACAATAAAGTTATGAATTAATTCCAGAAATCGGTGTTTTTCGCACAGGCGCAGCAGGTTACAATCAAGGGCGTTATTCGCAGTCTCGGATTCTAAATTCGATAAATATTTGTCTTCTTTAGAATCGGTTTGATAGTGATAGTTTGGGTTTTCTTCTTTCCAAGTTAGATAATATTTTTCTGGGGTTTCGATGGTGCCGTAGTGCAAGCCTTGGGTGTCATTTCCTGCCATTACAAATTGCAGGGTGGCAAAGAAAGGTTTGATAAATCTTGAGGTTTGGTTATCGAGGTTTTGGCGGATGCCTTCGGAAACGGAAATGGTGCTGCGTTTGAGTTCCAAGACTCCCAAGGCGATTCCGTTAATATATAGCACTACATCGGGGCGTTTGCTATTTTCGCCTTTGACTGTCACTTCTTCAGCAATAGCAAAGTCGTTTTCTAAGGGGTTTTTCCAATCAATTAACCAAACGGTTTGGGTATTTTCGCCGACTTCTTCCTTGATTTGGACGCCATAGCGGAGGAGGCTATAGACGGCTTTGTTAATATCATAGAGGCTTTTATTTTGGTCGTCTGCGGTTTTTTTGAGTTCGGACAAAGCTTTATTTATTAGGCTGTCGCTGTAGTTTTGTTTGTCGCGCAGAAAGGTGGTGAGAATGTCGGTTTCTATGTTGCTATTATTGGGCAGGTATTGCAAGTTACCGAGATAGCGATATTTTAACTGTTGTTGGAACAGTTGCACAACACGATTTTGGGTTAAGCGTTCCCGTTGTCCGATTTGGATCATATCAGTCGAGTCCTCCCAGTTAGAAGTTCTTGCATCATTCCCTGTTTGATGGCTTTGTATTTATTGCGTTTTTGCTCTAAGGCTTCGATTTCGGTGTCCATGTCGGTGAGGATTTGGGCGATCGCTTTTTGTTCGGTAAGTGGAGGGAATGTTAATTGATACTGTTCCATATTACCCTTAGTTACATGAAGCATCGTAGAACCATTGGAGCTATTTTTTAACCCTTCAGTAAGTTCTATTAACTTATAGTAATAAAACTGTTGAACTACTTCAGATTCATCACATTCGATTTTCCAGATATGGTAATGATATATAGCTTTTCCACCCTTCCAAATAAATGGCCCAAAAGATGCCGACCACATAAAAATCAAATCTCCATAATCAATATATTGATGATCGGGAAGTTTCAAATTTGAATAGTAAAATTCCTCTCCTGTGCCTGTTAAATTTTGTAGCCTTACTACAGGAATTCCTCTTTGCTCCCATTCACTTTTTTTGTAAGCTCTACCATTGATATATTTCACAACTTCTTTTTGTCTTTTCACTTTCCACTCGCCGCTAAAACCGGCCAGGCGTCTTTTCCCTGTCAGGAGTTGCTGCATTGTGCCCTGTTTGATGTTGCGCTTTTTGGTGATGAGGCGATCGAGTTGTGCGATCGCGGCATCGGCATCACTTAGAGCTTGTGCGATCGTTTTTTGTTCAGGGAGAGGTGGAAGACTGATCTTAACAGAGCGCAATATAGTAGCGTTCAAGACACTCATAGTCCCGCCTTGAGCATTCCTTGAAAGAATGTTTTGTATTGCTTTCGATTCAAAGAGAGCCTTAAAAAAATATGGCTCAACACACTGCTTGTCAAATGACAGTCTAATTAAGCGAGGATTAATAATCCCTGGAGGTGCGTTTTCTGGAATTACTAATAGTTTTCCAGTAGTTCCAACAAGACTTAATAATATATCCCCAGGTTGAACAGCACAGCTTTCAAGCTCCTTAAATTTTTGAGCAGATATAAAATAGTCTCCATATAAATAATCTCCACGTATAACCTGCTCTTGTCCATAAATTTTATAACCAACAGCAACATAGATATCTTTAGTGAGTGAGGAACCAAAAGGGCCAGCTTTGATTGCAGGAATTGTTCTTGAACCCAATGCTTCTAATTGCTTAGTATCCCAATCTCCAGGAATTACCCCAATCTCAGTTTGTTTATAACCTTCTGGTATTTCTATGTTCATCACCACACCATCCCCATTTTCTTCAAATGCTCATCCACCCGACTTGTCAACTCATCCACCCGACTTGTCAACTCTGGCAAAGGCATCTCATACCGTTCTGCCAACTCCTTAATCCGTTGCGTTAACCGTTGCGAAATCCGATCCATCTCCGAGTTAATCGCCTGCTGCAATGTCCGCATCCATTTATCATCAACCACCAAGCTTTTAACCTCATCCGGCGTTAACCCTCCGTATTTTGTTAACACATATTTATCTAAGAATTGAGCATTTACTTTAATTTGTTTACTAATTTCCGCCTCTTCCTCAATCAATTTTAAATAAACTTTTAACACCTTCAACTCATCCGCAAAAGTTGCATCATTCTTAATTCTCTTAATCCGATCATTAACATTTGCCTTCGTAATTTTGCCGCTATCATTTGTCACTTCCTCCAGCAAACCCTCCTCGCCGCCGTGTTCTTCCTGTAGTTCCTCCTGCTGGCGAACAATATCATCTTTTTTCGCTTCCAGTTGTTCAATCTCCGCCTGTTCAGCTTGAAAATAGCGGTTAATCATCAACTCTTTAGGAATCAGTTCACAAATATAATCAGTGACTTTACCATTTTTATTCATCACTTCTTTTAGTTCTGCCTTCCAGCCATCCTCTACCAGAATATAAACATCATCCTTCATCGTTTCCACCCAATAAGTCATGAGGTGCTGATAAACATCATATTTATCAATCAAACTTTTACCAGTAAAAGCTTGCAGCAAATCTTCCGAAAGATTGTAAATAATCTCCTTGGGATGCTGTCCCGGTTGAATCGCTTTTAATAAAGGCGTATGTTTAGCTTGCCATCTTTCAAAAGCCGCTTCTATTTCCTGACCATAACCAATAAATTCAGGATAATCAAAAATGCAAGCTTTCACCTCATTAATTGAGATTTTTAAGGTTAAATATCCCGGTCTATCTGCAACTGCAAAAAGCTTTTGTTTCAGCGTCGGATACACCTGCCAATACTCACCCAACGCCTCAACATCTCGCTTCGGAATTCCCCCCAAAAGATGCCCCTCAATATCCTGAATATCTTCCTCCTCCTGACTATCAATATAGCGGGGAATATTCAAGTTATAATCATTTTTCGCGTCGGCAATTTCCGCCAAAGGCACCAAGCGGGAATATTTCGGAACTTCTAACTGCCGATTAAACACATCAACAACTTTGTGAAGATCCTGATCTCGCAAGCGGTTTTTATTGCCATCTTTGACAAATCCCTTGCTAGCATCAATCATAAAAATGCCTTGACGAACCCCAGAATTTTCCCTATCCAACACAATAATACAGGCAGGAATTCCCGTGCCATAAAACAAGTTAGGCGGCAAGCCAATAATCCCTTTAATCACACCCTTACAAATCAAATTTTTGCGGATTTCCGCCTCAGCATTGCCCCGAAATAGAACCCCGTGAGGCAGAATAATCGCCCCTTTTCCGTTACTTTTGAGCGATTTTAACAGATGCAGCAAAAAACCATAATCGCCATTTTTTGCCGGAGGAATCCCCTCAGCAAAACGGTTAAATTCATCTTGAACTGGGTTAAACCCATTACTCCAAGCTTTAGAAGAAAAAGGTGGATTCGCAACGGCAAAATCAAAGCGTTTTAGTTTCCCATCTGCTTCTTTAAACAATGGATAAGCTAATGTATTCCCTTGTTCAATCTCAGCCGTCGGATGCCCATGCAAAATCATATTCATCTTCGCCAAAGCGCGAGTTGCGTTATCCATCTCTTGCCCATAAATGGTTAACCCGCGTTCCGCTTCATCCGCCGCTTTCAGCAACAAAGAACCACTGCCACAAGTCGGGTCATAAATCGTTTGATCCTGACTTTGGGCCGTATTCACCCCAATTACTTTAGAAATAATTCGAGACACTTCCGCCGGAGTATAAAACTGCCCTTTGCTTTTCCCCGACTGCGTGGCAAAATTCCGCATCAAATACTCGTAAGCATCCCCTAACAAATCATCCCCATCTGCCCGATTTTTACTAAAATTCAGGTTCGGGTTATTAAAAATCGCCACCAAATTAGAGAGGCGATCCTGCATTTCCTTCCCTTTGCCCAACTTGTCCGCATCATTAAAATCAGCAACATCAATAATGCCCTTCAAGTCATTGGCTGCCGCAAGGTTGGCAATAATTTTATTAATTTTGTCCCCAATTTCTTTGTCGCCTGTCAGCGCCACAATGTCCTGAAAGCTTCCCCCCTCTGGGACTTCAATCAGCGCATCCTCTACCCCAGCATAGCGGTCAGAAACATATTTAATGAATAATAACGCCAGTACATAGTCCTTGTATTGCGAGGCATCCATCCCGCCCCGCAACTCATCACAGCCTTTCCATAACGAACTGTAAAGTTCACTTTTCTTGAGTGCCATCTTGTGCTGCCTTGTAAAGCGCGTCCTAGATTCCCTGTGCTAGGCAGTTTTAGAACGCAATTAATGATTGTACCTCGAAACGTAAGGGAGCCTCTCACTTTGGCAGCCAAGTTAGAAATTGGAGTTTGGAGCCAAGAACCCGGAGGCAGGAGCCAGAAGAAGTGTTTGTACAAAGATGAGATGCTCCCCGACAAATAATGTGGCAATCGAGAGTGGGAATTCGGGCATGACTTGAACTATCTGTGTTCATTAGACCTCTTGCAAAAGTCAAAAACTCACCCCCCTCAGTCCCCCCTTGCTAAGGGGGGAAGCAAGAAAAATTAGGCTCCCTCCCCTTACTAAGGGGAGGGTTGGGGAGGGGTCTCAGCATTTTTGCAAGAGGTCTATTGGATGCCCGATCGCCTAAAACCAGCGCTTTTTGAGTTTCTTCAAGTGCGATCGCCTCAAATTTTCCACCAACCCCCGCAACTGGTTCAAATTACCCGCTTGGCCGCCATACTTCCACCGCACGTAAGCCTGCGAAACTTCATCAATCACCTCAGCTTCATCAGTGGGATGATTACCGCGCATTGCCTCAGCATACTCCAAAGGCGTTTGAGCTTTCTGCTTGGCAAAACCCCTACTCGCCAAATCCTTCAGCATTTCCTGATAAACCCCCTCCACCGGCGGCAACTTGGCCAGCCAGCGGCGGTGACGCCACTTGCGCCACACTTGCCAAATTAACCAGCCAATAAAGCCAAAGGCGATCGCAGCAATCAAGCCAGTAAATAACCCCACCCAACCCTTAGCAAACTGTCCCAGAAACCAGCCCACAATCAAAGTTATCCAGCCAATTACAAAACCTATAACTGAATCCAGCCCGCTTCTGAGAGGAGTCGGTAGCCAACCCGCGATCCACTGCCAAAACGATTGCAGCGCACTAAAAGTCTGGTTGTCTTCCACCGAAGCCGGAATCAGCGGATAACCGGGAATCGGATTAAAAGCAAACCAGCCATTATTAGGAAAATATACCTCCGTCATCAAAAAAGCATCGGTATTTTTCACAACATAGTAACCAGTAAACGGGTTAAATTCCCCCGTATCGAAACCGCCCACCAACCGCGCCGGAATCCCGACCGACCTCAGCATAATTGTCAGTACCGTCGAAAAGTGGTCGGGATATCCACCTGTAACTTTTTTGCCATCCTGGGTATTTTTGTAACCAAACAGAAAAGCCTCGACTAAATCTTCACCTTCCTCTAAGTAAGGCAAAGCTTTTTCTATTTTGTAATTAGGGTTTTGCTTCAAATATTGAGCTAAGTACAAAGCTTTTTCGTAAGGAGAATCAATTGGTCTGTCCGACTGAGCTACTCTAGTTCTTGCCGCCAATATTTCTTCAGTTTTTTCTCGCACCTTCTGGGCAATTTTCGGCGGCACATCCAAATAGAAATTGCGAATATTTTTCGGGTAATTAGTACCAGTTTTCCCCAACAAAGAGCGATCGCGAAAAGGTACATTAGAAATAACTGTATAAGTCACACCCTCTCCCAATTCCGCAGGCGCTCGCAAACCCCCCTCCGCATCAATCGCCGCCTCTGGACTCGGAAAATAAAGTTCCCTCGGCTTGTTTAAAGCCGGAATCAAATTCGGCATTGGAGCAACAATAGTATAACTTTGAATCACTTCTTGAGTCCGAGGCGCATTGGGAAACGGATTCAGATAAAATTGATAAGACCAGCGAGGTCGAGTCAGCTTTTGAGCTTGTTCGTTGCGAGAAATTTCCCAACCCTGACCGGTGTATTTGTCGAATCCCAACACCCGCCAAAAACCCGCAGCCTGCGATCGCACCCGCATCACCACTTGGGGTTTCATTTCCCCCCGCAAATTTTGATTGATGCGCTGGTTGAAACCGTAATAAAAAGTAGAGTCCACCTCTCCTGGCCCTTTGTCTGGGTTTCTCCCCCTTCCTCCGCCAGTCCCTTTTTCATTTCCCCCTCTGACATACCCTGGATTCAGAATGCTGCGCGAGTCAAACTCCCCCTGATATTGAATAGGAGCACTCACCGGAAAAGTCCGCAACTGATAGCCAGGGAGGCGTGGCAAAAACGCAAAAATAGTCAGCCCCAACCCTACAGTTATCAGCAGCAGCCAACCAAAATACTTTGGGGATAAAGTAGCAGCAAATAGCGACCAGTTATTTTTTTTCTCCTTACCTTCTACCGAATGCTTTCTATCTTCTACCTTTGAGAATCCCAAGCGCGATCGATAATCCAACACCAAAGTCGGAAGCGCTAAAGCCAAAAACACCAACAGCAGCGGCCCAAAAGTCAAGGTTTGGCTGAGAGTCGCTGCTACCCCTAACAAAATTAGCCCGATTACCATCGAATAGCCCAAATCCTTGCGGCGGGGCAAATCGAAACTGTGCAGCACTTGAAGTTGGATTAACAGTTGCGCCAAAACTAACCGCGTATCATTCAATTCTCCCACCAAGCGGCTAAAAAAAGCGAACAGCGCCACCAGCATTCCAATAGCTATGCAGAACTTAGCAGCTACATTGCGATCGCGGCGGCGATACCAACTCCAAGTTGCTCCCACAATACTAACAGGCACAGCCCACAGGTTCTGGGCTTCTTCAGCAGCAACGTCAGTAGCTACAATTCCCACAATTACCAACAACTGAACTAGGATTCGCAGCAGTAAAGAATCCTCAATCACCGGCGGAGGCATAGCCTCGATCTGCTCCCACAGTTTACCCAAAACAGGTATATTTCGCAGGTTATCAGTTGTCATGTGCACCCATCCAAGTCAACTAGCAGTAGATTGTAGATTGTAGATTTTAGATTTTAGATTGACTCCACCGATGAATCTGGGGGCTTGAACTAAGATCTAAAATTTTTGGCTTTCCACGACAGTAGTCGAGGAATTGCATTTGTTTTTGTGTGAGGTCAAACCAGCGAGTAAAAACCTAAATTATTTACTCTAATTAGACCTTTCTAGTTGCTATCTTGTCCGCTTAAAATTGGACGAATAGCAAACATCAAAGGTCTAGTCTCGAAGTTTTGGAATCGAACTTCTAGGGCATAAGTTTTGTTCGGTTGTGCGTCAAACAACTCCACACTTAAATGCCCGGAATTCGGACGATGTGCAGTTGCTTCGGCATCTCCTCCCTTGAGTTCCAAACTTCCTGCCCCTGGAAATTGGCACTCAACTCTTAAACACGGCATTGGCTGTTCTCTGTTGCGGTTCGACAGGTATTGAGCCTCCAGAGTCAGCGAACCCAAACCAGTCAGCCACTCCCGCGAAACCGGCGGCTGATTCACAGGACAATCCAAAGTTAGAGACTCAATGATTTCCCTGGCGGCCAACAGCGACAGCACCATTTGTTGATCGGTACTCGCTGCTTCGTAAGTCGGGAAATCTTCTAAATCTAGAAGTCCCCGCAAAGAACCTCTGAGCACTAAACCAGCTAATTCGTTGAGTTCATGAGAATGGCCCGGAAACAAGCCATCTACAGCGCGAACTAATTTCGCGCCTTCCCGCAGCGACGACATTACCAGTTCCTGACAAGGTTCTAGCAGTTGAGCAAAAACTCCTTGAGCGATCGGAATTGGCAGGCGGCCCCACCTGATATTTTGTAGTTGGGGAGTCCAGAGGTGTAGGGGGGGAACCCATTGCGGGGCTACATCGTCTGGGTAATCGTGGTCGTAGCTTTTGAATTCTGTTTCCCAGGGGAACAGCGGCGGGTTGGATTCAATTTCGGCTCTAAGCCTTTGTTTTAACAAGGTCTGAAAACGGTCTTGCACGGTCGGTATTTCTCCAATTGTCTGCGGTTGTGCGGGTGCATTGCTGTGCGCCCCCACTTGATAGTCCAGCGGGTCTGGTTCGTCCCATTCCCAGTATTCCACCCCGGAATTCTCTTCTGTTTCGCCCCACTCTTCTGAGCGAGGGGACTGATTGAGATTGTCCTCATCTTCGCTAGAGGCATTCGCGATCGGCGCCTGCAATATCCAGTCTAAAAAATGGCGATCGAAAGCCTCTGCATCCCTGTTCGTTTCGTTATTCATCACTAGATGCCCCTTCTCCGGAATCTGAACGATTTCGCAATTCCCAGGCAAGTTCCAGCAATTTAAACCACCGTTTCTGTACCTGGGCTACCGTGCTGCCGAGGCTTTGCGCGATCGCTGACTCTGACAGACCTTGTTGTTTCAACTTTAGCAAACGCTGTCCCTCTGGACCAATTTGCTCGCCAAACGCCTGCCACTGAGAAGGCAGCAAACCCAAATTGCGGTCTAAGTCTGCTTCCAGCCACTGGTGAACGAGCTCCCAGCGGTGCGACATGGCGAACCTGAGCAAATGGTACTTGAAGCGCTGCTGCAAATAGTCTCTTTGGCGGGGAGTTATGCCCAAAAGCGACTCTATTTCATTAGTCGGCAAGTCTTGCAAGCGCAGCACGAAGTAATCGGCGCAGTCTTGTTGGTTGCGCTCTTTCAAGTAACCCACTAATTCATCAATCACGTTTTGCCGCAGAGATTCTGACTCGTCGCCTAGGGGACGAATTGCCGCCGAACCCTGTCCGGCCATCGCTTCCCGCACCGAGTGCACCGAGGTGTCGTTCCAAGTTTGGTCGGAATCTGAAGCCCCGCCGTCGGCGGCTTGTTCCATATCTACGGAGGTTTCTTTGGGCTGCTGCTGGGAAAAGGTTTGGGCCCGTAAAATAATTAGTTGCTGGCTGCGGTTCCGAGGTAAAGGAATGCGCCGCTTGCCGAAGCGCTCTACAAAGGCCATGTACTCTGCTAGTTCTAAGCGAGTGCGGGGACTGTAGGTAGGTGGCAGTTGGGTTTCGCGCCGGAATGCCTTTAAAGCTTCGAGATAAAATCCTTGCAAAAAATCTTTGATCAGTTCTACTCGCGCCTGATAGCTAGACTGCACCTGCGGAGGAGTGATGTAGCGATAGACGATCGCGCTGAGGGTACTGTGCAATTCTACTCGTCCGGGCCCGGAGCCTAAATTGTAATAATGCAGGCATTGTTGCAAGCGGTGCTGAGCGAGGCTCTGGGCTGAACCTTCTATATCTCCGGAGGCTTGAATCCGCTGGCTTTCAGTGCATATCCTGTTGACTTCTGCTGCGAGTCGCCCTGCTACATCTTGGCAGTTCTGCTCAGACGCGCGAGTGGACTTTTTGAGTTCGTCTAACAGCAGTTGAAATATGGTTTCCACGCTCTGGCAGATTTCCCGCATGATGGTTTACAGCTAACAATGAAAGTAGCACAGTTAGTAAAAGTATGGATAAATCTTTCCTACTGCTACTTTACCCCGTATTCCCCAGATAGGACAAACTGCAATGCCCTCTATCTCCTCCTTCGCGCAAACACAGAGGACTGCTTTTTTTTTATCTGTCTTGGACGCGCCATCCGCCAAAAACTAGGTTTAAACAGTTGCCACTGCAACGATGCTTCATCAGAGTGTCGGGTTTGACAAAGCATTCATGCGGGGCGAAAACGCGACACAGCCGTTGATAGCTTCGGCTTAGTGCTGTGGGGGTCACAGCAGCGCAAGTGTTCCTGAAGGTGAAGCGAACACACAGTTTCTCCCGGTGGTCTACTAGATGGGACAAAGGGTTGCGCGGCTGTATTTGGTAGAGTCGATCGAGGTGACAGTGGCCAACGCTTTCTCAAATCGGTGATGGATAGCTGGGGATGGATGATTCAGGTGGTTTTACGATCGCAACATCCAAGGCTTTGTTTTACGGAAAAAAAGAGCCTTGCTTGAACAAACTTTTGCTTTGCTCAATTTAGTATCGAGGGTTGAGCAAGGATGATCGGCGATTACAGGCTCCATCACAGGTCATTATATACATCTTTTTGATTCGGTCGATCGCTATTTAACAAACCCCAGATTATCTTTGTTCATGTAAACCGATTGGAACACTATCAAGGGTTCCATCCTAGAAATATTTATACTTTCGGAGCTAAACCATTAAAGTAATCTTCAGCCACTTTTGCCATAAAGTCTCGACGGCGATCGCCCGTCTGTTTCTTGGCAACATCCTTGAACGTCTATCTAACGATTTGACTCAATATCATTTCTAGCATCCCAATCACACTGATCTGAACCGCTCATGTCCGAAAATCTGTTTCCTAGCATTGTAGGATAACAGGGTTATATTTAATTGCCAATCCCTTATGCCTCGTTTAAAGCAGCCCGTACAATTAAGTGTGTGGGATGTTGGTTAACCTCCGGTGGGATGTTGCTTAACTTCCGCAGAAATTCCTTGATTTGTAGGGGCTATCAGAGTCCAGCCTTTTTCTCTAGCGGGATTGAGCGGGAAATCACCGGCGGCCCAATCGCTGTGTTCACCAAGCAAAGGTGATCCGGAACAATAAGTTTCATTGCATCTATCTAAGGGTATCTATATTGCGATTACTTGAACCTGAAATGCCGATATTTTACTAAAGTTCGCTCGTCTTCGATCGTCCTCTGGGTTGATGTAAGTGGCTGGCGAAATTTGTTCTAATAAATGTAAAGTTAGAGTTGAGGGAACAATTTTCAATGCGTAAGTTAAACATAGGTCTATCTGACGAGCAACGTGCAGGCGTTATCGAACTATTGAATCACGACCTGGCAGATGCTTATCTGCTGTTAATCAAAACGAAAAAGTATCACTGGGATGTAGTGGGCCCGCAGTTTCGATCGCTCCACCAGTTGTGGGAAGAACACTATCAGGCGTTAACAGTAAATATCGATGCTATGGCCGAACGGGTGAGAACTTTAGGTGGCTATCCAATTGGTACTGCTGAGGGTTTTCTGAAGTATGGCTCGATTAAAGAACATATCGGCGATTTGCCTTTAGCGACGGAGATGGTGTCGCGTTTAGTTGACGATCACGAACTGATTATTCGCAATCTCCGCCAACACGTCGAACAGTGCGGCGAAGAGTTTAAGGATGACGGAACCGCAGACTTTTTGACTGGTTTGATGGAACAGCACGAGCAAATGGCTTGGATGTTGCGCTCGTTTATTGAAGGGGAATCCCTGGCGCCAGACGGCCAGCAGCCGCAAGCTCAAACTCCTACAGCTTCTCATGCTTAGAGAGATTAAGTAGAAGGAAGAAGGAAGAAGGAAGAAGTAAGAAGGAAGAATGGAAAATTTAGATTTTTTTATTTAACCCTCTTTCCTGATTCTCGATCGACCAACTAGGCGGAATTAAACGCCCTCTAGCTTCCTCAAAAACCCGGTTTATTCAAAAAACCGGGTTTTTCCATATTGGATTTATTTATATTTTAGATTTCCTAAACTGTGGAATCGCATTCTTTCATATACTTGCGATGGTAACATTTTGTGAGCCTTCGTCCGCGTCTCAATCCTAGCAAGTGTCGTTCCTTCAGTCGATTCAGATGCTGGTTTTAACTCTAACCCTGATGCAGGTGGCGGTGTAACTATTATTTTTAATATACTTTCTATAAAGAGCAGATACAAATTGTGTCGCAAAAGTGCCATTGATAAATCTTCTTTGAAAGCTCTATAAAGCCAAGATAATGTACTCCGGTGATTGCCGCTGCGGTTGCTTTTAACAGCTAAGTAAATGTAAAAATTGCTGCTAGACCAGCGATAAATGCTGCTAGGAATTTCGGGATGTTGCTGCCGGACCTCGGCCATAATTAAAGAGTGAGATTTTGCCATTGCTGCATAGTTGCTAGACATACTGCTGGCAATCTGCCGATAGCCAACTAAGTATTCTGGTACGACTTTAAAGTGATAATGTTCGGCTATGCGGAGGTGAAGTTCCCAGTCTTCGCAGCCTTGAGCGTTTTCTAGTTTAAGTTTGCAGTTGTAACCGCCGACTTCTGCCAAACAAACGCGGCGGATTAGAGATGAGCTGGCATTGCCTATAAAATATTTATAAATTAATGCTGTGTAAACTTCTCCTTCGATGGTGGAGTTATAAAATCCACCTGTGAGGAAGTCTTTTTCATTTATATCAAGTGACCAGGAATAGACAACTCCGACAGATGGTGCTGAGGAATTCAGGCAGTTAACTTGTTTTTCTAGGTTTTGCGGATACCAAATGTCGTCGGCATCTATGGGAGCAATATATTCGCCTTTTGATTTTTCAATTGCTAGGTTGCGGGCGACGGCGACGCCGGCATTTGATTGGTGGAATAAGCTGACTCGGCTATCTTTTTGAGCAAAAGATTTGACTATTTTGGCTGTTGTATCTGTAGATCCGTCATTAACTACTAAAACTTCTATGTTTTGATAAGTTTGAGATAAGACAGACTCTAAGGTCTTAGCAATAAAATTTTCAGCGTTGAAAGCTGGTATGATGACTGAAACTAATGGCTGATTTAAAGTGTTTTGTGAAGTATTCATGTAATGTAAAAAATGGTTTAGCTAAAAGTTTTGGTTCACAGGGAGCTGGCTAAGGGTATGTTAGCAAATTACCAAAGCTCGATCGTACAGTGTCGGAAATTTTAAGAGGTATATTTAAAATATATTGCTAAAAGTCATAAAATGTGCATTTAGTCCGCAGTCGCGATCGAGACTTGGTGCAGGAGTCACTCACGGATGAGGTCTGTAAAAGAAAGTTTACCGCGCAAGTGCTGACAGTTCCGGGGTGTCCGTATAAACGATGTTTGATTTTATACGGTACTCCTACTTATAAAATCAAAGTCTTGTGCATTGCAACACAGCCGCACCACAATGCTGCTGGGGCTTTTTCCCAACTTTACACAAACAATGATATATTTAAAGATTTTGTAAAGCTGTTGTCTGCATCAGGTAAGTCCCAGCAAGATATGGCGTAAAATAGAGGTAAGAATGGGGAAAATCAAATCGAGAATACCAGCAAAAAATCTAGTGGAAGACAAACAGAAATCGAGTTATAAATAAAAAAGTAGAGCTGATTTTACCCTTGGTAAAGTAGCACCAATAAAATTCCAGCAAATTTTAGCCCCTGCCATTTAAAAAATTTAGGTAATGATTTCTACCGCCGACCCCACTGTATCCGTTATTATCCCAGTCCACAACGGGGGCGCTTACTTCCGCACCTGTTTGTCAAAACTGGCTCAAGCTGTGCCCAGGCCGATGGAGATTATTGTAGTAGCAGATGGCGAAAGCGACGGTTCCTGGCGTCTGGCCAAGGAATTTGGCGCCAAAGTCATCAGGATTCCCGAATGCGGGGGACCAGCGCGGGCAAGGAATTTGGGCGCCCAAGCTGCAAAGGGAGATATTTTGTTTTTTGTGGATGCTGATGTCGCTGTTTGTCCAGAAGCTGTGGGCTATGCGATATCGGTGTTCAAAAATAATCCTTACTTAGCTGCTTTCATCGGCTCTTACGATGATGCTCCTGGAGATCCCGATTTTCTATCGCAGTACAGGAACTTGCTGCACCACTACGTGCACCAAACAGGTAACGAAGAAGCTTCGACTTTTTGGGGCGCTTGCGGAGTGATTCGCCGGGAAATTTTTTTGCAAATGGGTGGCTTTAATGAGAGTTACCGCCAAGCTTCGATCGAAGATATTGAGTTCGGCTACCGTTTGAAACAAGCAGGTTATAACATTCGGCTGTGCAAAACCTTGCAGGTGAAACATTTAAAGCGGTGGAAACCTATGGGCATGGTGAAAGCTGACTTTTTCTACCGAGCACTGCCTTGGACAGAACTGATTTGGCGCGATCGCAAATTGAATAACGACCTCAACTTGCAAGTTTCAAACCGCATCAGCGTGATTTTAACTTATGCAGTCCTGCTGGCAATTTTGGGAACCTGCTGGTCGCTGAGCTTTCTCCTACTGGCTGGTTTGCTGGCCATACCACTGGTAGCAATTAATGCACCGCTTTACCGATTTTTTTACCGTAAACACGGTATCCTATTTGCCCTGAAAACTATTCCGTGGCACTGGCTTTTCTACTTTTACAGCGGACTGGCATTCGCGATCGGCACGGGTCGCTACTTATACCAAAAAAAGCCTGTGACTGGCAAAGTTAGCTTGCCAGTATCGGCTCAATAAATCAAGGCAAATTGTGCTTAAACATCAGGTCGATCGAGAGTTTCTCAGGGTATTCACGGGTGCATCTATCCCTTTGACAAGTTATAAATAACTGTATAGTTTCGATAAAAAAGCTGGAGGTAGGCTGAGTGAAACATTATCCTGTTGCGATCGTCGGTGCAGGTCCTGCGGGCTTGACTGCTGCCTACGAGCTCGTCAAGCAAGGCATTATCCCTGTTGTACTAGAAAAAGGTGATAAAGTTGGGGGAATAGCTCGCACCGAAACCTACAAAGGCTATCGTTTCGACATTGGCGGCCACCGCTTTTATACTAAAGTTGAAGCCGTGCAGCAGTTGTGGCAAGAGGTGCTGGGAAATGAGTTTATTAAAGTGCCACGATTGTCGCGAATTTTTTATCGAGGGAAATTTTTTAACTATCCGATCAGTGCCTTCAATACTCTCTTTAACTTGGGCATAATTGAGAGTACGCTGATTATGTTGAGTTATCTGAAAGTGAGAATTTGGCCGCTTACGGAAGAAAAAACTTTTGAACAGTGGGTGATCAATCGTTTTGGCGAACGCTTGTATAAAACATTTTTTAAGACTTACACTGAAAAAGTTTGGGGCATTCCCTGTTCGGAAATCCAAGCAGATTGGGCGGCGCAGCGGATTAAAGGATTGTCGCTGACGACAGCAATTATTAATGCTTTGTTTGGCAGCAACGACACTAAAACATTAATTAAAGAGTTTGATTATCCGGCTTTGGGGCCGGGGATGATGTGGGAAAAGTTCGCGGAAGCTGTGGAGAGTAAAGACGGCAAAGTTTATCTGGATACTAAAGTGATTAGCTTTGAGCGTGAAGGTAATAAGATTAAAAGTATTACTGCGGAGCAAAACGGAGAATTAGTTCAATATTCTGCTGATAATTTTATTACGAGTATGCCGATATCGGCGCTGGTAGCGAGAATGAAACCGCAGCCCCCCGAAGAGGTATTGCACGCCGCGCGATCGCTCAAATATCGAGATTTTTTGATTGTATCGCTGATTGTCGATCGCAAGGATTTGTTTCCTGACAACTGGATTTACATTCACTCTCCCGAAGTCAAAGTGGGACGAATTCAAAACTTTAAGAATTGGAGCGCCGCTTTAGTTCCCGACGCCAACAAAAGTTGTTTAGGAATGGAATATTTCTGTAGCGTAGGCGACGAGATTTGGGAAATGTCGGACGCCGAACTTGTCGAATTAGCAACTCGCGAGTTGGTGGGTTTGGGTTTAGCAACAACTGCCGATGTTGAAGATGGAGTTGTCATACGGCAGCCCAAGGCTTATCCCGTGTACGATGCCGAATATCGAGGACACTTGCAGGTACTTGAAGGTTTTTTGAAGGGAATGGAGAATTTGCAGACGATCGGGCGAAACGGTATGCACCGATACAACAACCAAGACCATTCCATGCTGACGGGGATGCTGGCTGTGAGAAATATTCTTGGCGAAAAGCACGATTTGTGGGATGTGAATACTGAGCGATCGTACTATGAAGACTTTAGTGTCGATCGCTCAAAAGAAAAGAAGGATTCGGATTTGATTTCGCAGTCCATATAGCCAGCCGAGATAGGGATTGCCATGAAAAAAGCGAACCTGCCGAACTTAATCGGCTCCGCAGCAAGCATCTTCGTGCTCCTGCTTTCAGTGCAGCGGTTTGTCCCTATCCAACTCGACTTAATCGAAGCGATAGCCGCGATCGCTTCTGCTTGGAGCGTTTGGCTGCTTGCTAAAAACAATCCCCTAGGCTGGTGGATCGGCTTAATCGGAGTTATCGCCTACGCTGCGGTGTTTTATCAAGTTAAACTTTACGGCGAAGTTGCGCTTCAATCCTTCTATTTAATCACAAGCTTCCAAGCAATTTATATTTGGCTGCGGGGCGGCGAAAACAGCACAGAAAAACCTGTATGTCGAATTTCTCAACGCTGGCTCATCCTCACCGCAGTCTTAGTTGCAGTTGGGGTATTTGGCTTGCGAACAGTATTAGTATATTTGGGCGGTGCAGCACCATTTTGGGACGCCCTGACCACCATCTTAAGCGCGATCGCCCAGTTGTACCTGATGGAACGCTATCTCGAAAGCTGGTATTTGTGGATTGTTGCAGACACGATTTACGTTCCCTTGTATGCCTCGCGCGGGCTATATCTGACGAGTATTTTGTACGCGATATTTTGGTTAATGGCAATTTACGGACTGCAAAATTTTCAGCGGATTTACTCGGAACAAAAGTTAAAACAGCAGCAATCTTTATGATACTGGGTGTTACTGTAGGCAAATTTTACCCCTTCCACAAAGGACACGACTACTTAGGGTTTGCTGAATAATCGATCGCAAACTAAGAACAGGAGCGATCTATATATTCAAACAGAGTTAAATATAAGTTTTTTCTGTATCGAGTCCCCCCATTTATAAGTGGGGA
>JACJNV010000022.1 GCA_014695175.1 Microcoleus sp. FACHB-DQ6
GTCGCTCCGTTTATCGATTTTGGGGTAGGGTGGAACCAGTCGGAGGAAAACCCGAATCCTGACTCGGACAAACTGCTGGGTGCGGGTTTGGGGCTGGTTTGGCAGATGGGCGATCGGTTGAATGTGCGTTTAGACTACGGCATTCCTTTGATAAATGCTCGATCGGGCGATCGAACTTTGCAGGAAAAAGGCATCTACTTTAGAATCAATTATTTTCCGTTTTAAATTGTAGGTTGGGTTGAGTGCGATCGAACCCTACCCTTCGCTTCGCCCAACACTACTTTAAGTCCTCTCATATCATTTCCGTTTACATCGGAATGATATCATTTGAGATTTGAACCACAGATGTCATTGCGAGTTCTTAGCAGCGAAGCAATCGCAATGGCTATGATATCATTCCGATGCTACCGGAAGTGATATTATGCCGATTTATACACTGATTTCGATTTTCCAAATTCTATATGAAAGAATCGCTCTTTTTTACTAATTGCTTGATATTCAACTTTCAAATCAGCTTGAATCACCAAATATCTTGCCGCCAAATCAAACTCAAAATCAAATGTTTCTGTATAAGTATTTCTTAAGGTATATTCTTCTATCTTGTTAGGATTAAATCGTCTGCTCTCAAATATAGAAAGAAGTTTGCTATCATCAGAAAACCATAGAGAGTTTTCTAGCAATTTTGAATCTATATCGACAACATTGCCTTCAAATGTGACAAGTAAATCTTTATTTTTATCAAAGTTACTAGAGAGGTTTGTGTCTCCCCTGACATCAACTGAAACTGTATCAACCCCCGTATTAATAGAGGCTGACTGCTGATTAGTATCAATTTCCATAATTCTTAGTGACTTAGCTCCCATCCGACCGAGAAGCACTATTAATTCATCATCCTTTTCCAAAGCTAGATTCTTATGATAGTGTTCAAGACGAGTGAGGCGTAAACTATCACGGGGATGTAGAGTATAAGTGCCAATTGAAAGATTGCGAGTTCTAGGATATTTATATCTAGCCGTCTCAAGCGATATAATTTCAATTTCTTCCATCTGGCTGGTGATATCTTGTAAAATACCTGCAATCGTCTTCCTCATAGCAAGCTTAGCGAATTCTTCTTGACGTTCTCCTTCAGTAGTCAAGTGCTTATATGCCTTAATTCCTACCTCTATACCCTCAGTTATTGTACTGAATGGATTCAGAAAATTAATTACTGAATCCGTGACGCGAGGTTTAGCTTTAGGTTTACTTTCTTCTAATATTTCTAGTGTTTTTAGGAATTGTTCTGTTTGAATTTGTGCTATAATTACTCCCTCTTGTCGTAGCAAGAAGCTCTCTACGTTATAGCTCTTAATAGAAAAAGATTCTCTTTCGGTTTCAATATCAATGGTTGTGTTAGCATGAACAACTTTTATGATTTTCATTTGTGTCGTATTATCGAAGTTTTCATCAGCAAGAAATTTTAACATGGTTCTTGCACTGTTCTGCGGGCAAGCAGGCGATCGCGCAAGCCTTGTGGGTCGAATTTTGCTTGATTCATAGCGCGAATCTCAAGAGATTGCTGCCGTCGCTGTTGCAAGTAAGCTTCTACTTCCGATTCGTGCTTGAGATAGAAGGCGATCGTGGCATAAACGTCAGCTAGATTCAGAGACGGATAGCGATAAACAATTTCCTCTGCGGTCACGCCCTGCTGAAAGACAGCGATTACAGTATCTAATGTAACGCGAGTTTTTCCGACGAGAATCACACCATCTTCATTTGCATTTAAAGGAGCAGGTTCAGCCACGATTGTCAGTGTCATAAGCATCTTCAAATTCAATATCCCAATAGTAGCAAATATTCCTAGCCGTTTGGAATTATAACGACGGGGTTTCTACCCAAATTTCTGATGTTCTGTATCCAGTAAATATTTCATAGCTTATCTTGAGCTTCGAGGAGAGACTCATCCCCTTGGCGAATCGCTCGTCCATAGGCAAGTAGCTCCTCAAAGGCAGGTTCATCTTTGAAAGACCCTATAATTTGTTGCAACCAATTCGTCGGTTGAGAAGCCACAATTTGCTTCTGCAACTGGGCGATCGCTGCTTCCACTGCTGCAAGCCGTTCCTCTAAAGAAGTGTTAATTGCCATTTGAGTTTCCCTAATTAATCCTTCGTATCTAAAGCCTATCTAAAGGATAGCGAGTATCGTGATGTGGTTTCGGTAGTTCATAAAAAAGCTTGGTAAGATTGTGTTCTCGACCTTTGCAAAATCTTAGCCTATGGCGGTGGATCTGGCAAGGTTGTCAGTTATTTTTAGCGCTGACGGTCAAATTTTATTAAGTGGCGGTCTCGATCGCTACTTGGGTCGCGAGCGGGGACGCTCGCACTGATACGATCCAAATATATAATTATGATGGAACCGGAAACGATATAAATCCTAACCTAGTTAACACAAGAGGGCTTGTCTTATGGTTCAGACAAAAACTAAACTAACATTTGCAGATTTTCTCGAAAAGTACCCAGACGGATCTGGCATCTACGAACTTGTAAATGGAGAGATTGTCAAAGTGGAAGCAACCAGAGCTCATAAAAATGTGGCACGATTTCTTGTTAAGTCTTTCGACCGAGAAAGCGATCGCTTGGGACTTGACTATATAGTTGACAAAGATATAGTTTTGAGAACTGTAACAGCTTCAGGACAAGAACAAGGCAGAAATCCTGATGTTGGCGTGGTTAAGGCATCTGTATGGAACAGCAATGTACGTGGCTACGGAGCCCTTACCGAACCTATCCAATTAGCAGTAGAAGTTACCTCAACTAACTGGGAAGACGACTATGTGGATAAGCTAGATGAGTATCAACGCCTCGGCATTTGTGAGTATTGGATTGTGGACTATTTAGCCATCGCTTCTAGGGCTTATCTAGGAAATCCCAAAATTCCCACAGTTTTCGTTTACTCTTTGGAAAATGGCAGTTATTTAGTTCAAAGTTTTAGAGGTAATGAGCGCATTATATCTAAAACTTTTCCCGAACTAGAAATCACTGTCGAGCAACTTGTACTCAGCAGCCAAATTCAAAATATTTAGAGAAATGAGATGAGCTTACACCGATAACTTTTATCCTGGAAAGAGTGTTTTTATGCCTCCCCTCTATTACTCTTTACTATTTTCACCATCCTCAAAAACAGGCAAGATGCCTGTTCCACAAATACTAGATTTTATCGTAGGGTGGGCATCTAGCCTGTCCATAAGTTACTCCCTACTGTTTGCTTTCCTGTTGCTATTTCCCACTTCCGCGATCGCCCAAATTATCCCCGATAATACCCTGGGGGCGGAAAGTTCACGGACTGTTCCCGATACTATCAACAACTTACCCTCAGATAGAATCACTGGTGGCGCAACTCGCGGCGTTAACCTCTTTCACAGCTTGCGCGAATTTAACATCCGTGAAGGGCGGGGAGCTTATTTTGAAAATCCCAGCGGAATTACCAACATATTCACCCGCGTTACTGGCCCAAACTCCTCAAATATTTTAGGAACTCTGGGAGTTTTAGGCAACGGCAACTTATTTTTAATTAATCCCCAAGGAATTATATTCGGGCCGAACGCTCGGTTAGATTTGCGCGGTTCCTTTATCGGTTCAAGTGCTGACAGTATTGTGTTTAATAACGGCGTTGAATTCAGCAGCACCAACCCGCAAACATCTTCGCTCTTAACCGTTAATATTCCCCTTGGTTTAAGATTTAGAGACAATGCCGGTACAATTGTCAATCAATCGACGGCTGTAGGAAAGGTAAACCTGCCAGCCTCTGCTGTGCCAATTCCGATTAGCGATCGAGTTGGTTTAGCAGTAGAACCCGGTCAAACTTTAGCACTGATTGGTGGCGACATCCAACTACAAGGCGGCAATTTAACCGCCAGCGGCGGACAAATTTTACTCGGTAGCGTCGCCAGTCCCGGTTTAGTTAATTTTGCACTGGCTCCTCCTGTTGCTCAGCAGGGGAATTTAGCTTTAAATTATGACAATATTCAAAATTTCGGCAATATTCAAATATCCGATGGAACCCTTATCAACACCAGCGGAATTGGTGGTGGCAGAGTAGAGTTAAAAGGTGGAAATGTCGCCCTCAGCGGGGCGCGAATTTATGCACTGACACTGGGAAATATTGATGGTAGAGGTATCGATATCAGCGCTCAAAAGTTGCGAGTGGAAAACGGCACGCAATTTTCTACTTTGACTCTAGGAGATGGTGCAGGAGGTAATATCAACTTCCGCACTGCTGATTCAGTAGAAATGATCGGGCTGGGAGTTGAGGGCTATCAACAGCTTGCAATTAAATATTTGGTATCGGGAACTACAGACCCGTTTGACCCGCTAATGATGCTGTTTAATGCTAGTGCTGGCGCTGGTTCGGGGGGGGATATTACGATCGACACCGGCCGCCTGCTCTTCAGCAATGGGGTAGTAGGTAGCGGTATCACTTTTGGCGGTGGAAATGGCGGAAATTTAATCATTCGTGCCAATACTTTTGAGATGGTGGGTTCTGGAATTAACAACGGAACAGCTAAAGAAAGTAGCGGTGCGGGAGGAAGCATTAGTGTTGATGTCGCGAGATTAATTATGCGCGATGGTTCTATTCTCGGTACGACGAGCTACAGCAGCGGCCCGTCGGGGAATATCAACATTAAAGCTGCTGAATCAGTAGAGTTGTCTAACAGCGGCCCGACAACAGTTGTGTCAACCGGAATTAGCACCCTGAGTATCGGCTATAACGGAAGGGCGGGGAATATTAACGTCGATACCAAGCGGTTGACTCTCTCTGGGGGTTCTGCGTTTACAGTAGGAACGGGTGTGTTAATTGGCAGGTTTTTGTTTTCTCAGGATGGGGGGCCTGCTGGAAATTTAACAGTTACGGCTAGTGAATCAGTAGAAATTTCAGGTATTTCTCAACTTTTGACCAGCGGAATTCAGAGTGCTAGTGCGCTGAGTTCTGGAACTTTGAGCTCTAGTCCGGGCGGGGATATTCGCATTGATACGCCAAGCCTAACCGTGCGGGATGGGGGGGTAATTTCTACGAGTTCTTTGGGGGTGGGAGATGTGGGGAATATTACTGTTAATGCCGATCGCATCGAGGTCAGCGGCAGCGGAAATAACGGTCTGTTTGTCAGTACAATTGATGCTTCGGCGGGCAAGATATTTGGTACTAATCCTAATGCTACGGCAAATGCCGGTTCGTTGAATCTGAATGCCGATCGACTAATTGTCAGAGATGGAGCTACAGTGACAGTGCAGGCGACGGGAACCGGACGCGCTGGTAATATCAATGTTGTCGCAAATTCGATCGCTCTTGACAACAAAGCGATGATTGACGGTACGACTGTATCCGGTACAGGAGCAAATATTAACCTGCAAGCGCGAGATATCCAGTTGCGCCGCAACAGCCGAATTACCACCGATGCAGGCACTTCTGACGGCGGCAATATCAACATCAACAGCGACATTCTTGTCGCCCTCCCGCAAGAAAACAGCGACATCACAGCCAACGCCCGCACAGCAGGCGGCGGCCGCGTCAATATCAATGTTCCCAATGTTTTTGGCTTTACAGCAGCGAGTCGCGAACAAGTCAGAAACAGGTTGGGGCTCAGTGACGCCGAATTTGCAGCGTTGCAAGTAAGCCCTACTTCTCTGCTTCCCAGCAGCGACATCGCGGCGATTTCCCAAAGTGGTGGCCCGGCTTTACAAGGGGCGGTAACATTTAGTTCTGTTGGAGTGAATCCCGTTCAAGGTTTAGTGGAACTGCCGCAAAATGTGGTCAATCCGGCTGCGTTAATTGCTGCAAATCCCTGCATCCAAGGGGCCGAGAACGAGTTTACTGTGACTGGTCGGGGGGGATTGCCACCGAGTCCTAATGAAGTTCTCAGCAGCAATTCTACCCAGTTTAATTGGGTGGAACCAGCGGTAGGTGGAAGTCAGCAAATAGAAGGTCAAAGAGTATCCATAGAAGTTCGGCCAACAGAAATTATTCCCGCTCAAGGTTGGGTAATGGACGATCGAGGAGAAGTAACGCTGTTAGCGTATAATTCTGGTGGTGGTGCATCTCTTCGCAGTCCGAAACCGACGGGTGTTTGCGTACCTCAATAGGTACTCTTCAGTTTTTAGCTAACCCCTCGCTATTTTCCTAATACTAAATTAACCAGACTTAAAAGATGCCCCGCCAATCTTGCGCCCTATTTTTTGCATTCTTACTGCTGTTTCCTGTCCCCGCGATCGCCCAAATCATCCCCGATAATAGCTTGGGTGCAGAAAGTTCGGGGACAGTTCCCGATACTATCAACAACTTACCATCTGACAGAATAGAAGGCGGTGCAACTCGCGGCGTTAACCTCTTTCACAGTTTACGCGAATTTAACATCCGTGAAGGGCGGGGAGCTTATTTTGACAATCCCAGCGGAATTGCCAACATCTTCACCCGCGTTACTGGTGGCAATCCTTCTAATATTTTAGGAACTCTGGGAGTTTTGGGAAACAGTAACTTGTTTTTAATTAACCCAAAAGGGATTATCTTTGGCCCCAATGCTCGGTTAGATCTGCGCGGCTCATTTATCGGTTCAACTGGTAGCGGAATTCTTTTTGATAATGGGTTTGAATTTAGTGTAGCTAATTCTAATTCAGTGCCATTGTTAGCGATTAATATTCCTGTTGGTTTAAGATTTAGAGAAAATCCCGGCACAATTGTTAACTCTTCCCAAACAATGGCCCCCAAATCAGCC
>JACJNV010000220.1 GCA_014695175.1 Microcoleus sp. FACHB-DQ6
TATCTAAACTTCGGGCAATTTCACGATGGTTTTGGCTATCAGATGCCATGACAATTATTCTCGCTCGTAAGGCTATCTGTTGCGGCGTGTTGTGTCTGTCGCTCAACTGTTGAAGTTGAGTCCGCTCGTCATCGCTTAAATTTAATGTTTTAGGAGTTAACTTAGGCACACCGTGATTCCTTGATACGTTCGCCAAAATGGTTTTTAAGCCGACTATTTATTTTCCCACGAATATGGTCTGTTTATTTCCGCCGTGCTGTACTAGAATGGCTATGGCGAGATAGAAATGATTTCTATGCTGCTGGAAACCTCACCATTTATTACAGTCCCAAGCAACTCAAATCGAAAGACTTCCGAGGTCCAGACTTTTTTGTGGTACTCGGAACAGAACGAAAAACTCGTAAAAGCTGGGTAGTTTGGGATGAAGAGGGAAAGTACCCCAATATTATCGTAGAAATCCTGTCTCCCAAAACAGCGGATGTAGACAAAAACTTTAAGAAACAACTATATCAAGATACTTTTCGCACTCACGACTACTTTTGGTTTGACCCAGAAACTTTAGAATTAGCTGGGTTTCATTTAGTTGACGGAGAATATGAAGCAATCGCACCGAACGAATTCGGGCATCTGCGGAGTCAGCAGCTCGATTTGAGTCTCGGAATTTGTGGCGGAAAATTGCGTTTCTTTACAGCAGAAGGAGAGCTTGTTTCTACTCCTGAAGAGGTTGCAGAAAGGGAGACTCAACGAGCCGACGAAGAGGCTCAACGAGCCGGACAAGAAGCTCAACGAGCCGATCGCCTGGCCGCGAAACTGCGAGAATTAAATATTGATCCCGATACAATTTAGCGATCGTCCTTTTTATTCTAACTTTCTGTATTGTAAGCGCGTTTAGGCGATCGCATATCCCGTATGTTGCCGAACATGATACGGATGAAACCCTAAAACTATCTGGTCTTTAGGCACTCCTAATTCTACAAGTTCTGCGGTAATTCCCGTTTCTATACCATCTTGTTGAATCCAAATTTTGCCGTCGATAATTTCCACATGAACGATACAATCGTGAATTCTTTGAGGCCCTTGCCAGCCTTCGTGCATCAGTAAAAAATTGTTTTGTTCGCGGTCAACAATAACGCTGCTTTTAATTTCTCCGTATTGGTAGGGAATCTGGGCATAACTCTCTAAGATTTTCTGAATAAATCCGCGATATTCATCTAGTCTATCCATCTGACAACTGTCTCCTTTAATGAATCAAAAACTATTAATTTAAATCTCTTTTTTTCTAACAAAAGCTGGCCGATAGGTTCAGAAAAAATTTGTGCATAAACTTCTGCACGGATTGCCAGATATATGATACGTTCTGGTTCCGAAAGCTCTAGGATATCTTCGTAGACAATATACTGTCCCACAGCTTCTTCTAAGTCATTAACTGGTGAAGCACTCACGAAACTTTTTACTTCTACAGCAATTTTGCGACCTTGCTTTTCGGCAGCAAATAGTTTTTCTGCGCCCAAATCGACGTTGAGAGTGCGTTTGCCAATTTTTAAGGGTAGCGGATCGTTTGTTATCGTCCAGCCGTCTTTTTCTAGAGCTGTTCTGACAGTATTGTGGTAGATGTCTTTTGCTGGCATATTTTAAGCTGAACCACCAAATGTCACCCTAATTATAGAATAACATAAGACTTTTGAAAACTGATTGCTCATCAATTCAAACTACTTATTGCCGCGTGTATCGGTGCTTCACCCCAATCGGAAAATACTCCGCATCGCCCGTCGCAGTTAATGTCACCACAGGTAACTGATCTTCTGGCGGAACGTAATTAGCAAATTCGCTGTTTAGCCGCCGCAATTGCGCGAGAATTGAAGATGCGATCGCCTGCTTCATCTCCTCGTCGCCCTCCACCCCCGCTGCTAATTCCACAACCACCGATAAAAACCGATTTTGATCGGTATCTTCCTTGACTTGCAGCACAAATTTTCCCGTCACCCACTCCCGAATGGTGGGAACTTCTAAACCTACGGTGACATTTTCCGGGTAAATGTTGGCACCGAAGTAGGAAACGGTAAAGTGCGATCGCCCGAATACATAGACAAATGGCAAGCAGCGAATTCCTCTGGGAAAATCAGAAACTTTCATACCTGCTGCTTGCTGCAAACGTGCCACAGGGTTAAACCCCCATTCAGCCAAAAAATTGAGCATTGCTTCGTAACAAATTAAACCGCCGTTATCCGAGATGTGATAGCGTATTAGCGGGATGCCGTTGTCGCCAGAAAATAACAGCGTGCCGTCATTATTCACTTCAAAAAAGCGGCTTTTCGGATCGTACTGCACCAGCGTTGGCAACCGCGATTCCCCGAATAAATTGCGTGCTGCTTCGGGATTGTTTGCTAAAAAGCGGCGGATGCAAATGCTCAGCGGTGTCTCGTTGCCCAAAACGCCGGCATCCGCAGTACCGTAAAGGCTCGCAGAGTTGTAATATAGATTGTCAGAATTAGTGCGATCGCTCACCAAACTCCGCCATTCTTCGCTAAACACTTCCCCCGCAAACACCATCTTAATTCGGTATTTTTGCCACTCCACACCCCCAGCAATTCCGCTATCAATCACATCCTTGATAAACGGCGGATATCCCAACAAAACTACTTGATCAAAATGCTCCCCAAGTTCCTGCACAACTCGAAATATTTCAGTCTTATTATTCCCAGGCGTCACAACTGTAACTGGATAGCCCTTACTCGCTAGATAGCGGCAGCAATTTGCCGTGTACATTCCGCCTACCCAAGTTCCCAACGCAAAGCAAATGACAGCTAAAGTTGAGCGATTGTCGGCGTAAAAACTGTCGTGAAATATTTGCTCAAAACGAGCAGCAATTTGCAACTCGTCACTGATAAAACGCGGCCAAAATGTCGGGTTTCCTGTCGAACCAGATGAAACAGCAATGAAATCGCAAGTTTCTAATTTCCCCTGGTAGCACAACTGAGGTAGCGGGTAACAGCGTAAATAATTGTCTTTGGTAATTAGCGGCAATTTTTGGAAGTCTTCAAAGGTTTGAATTGAGGCGGGATTGATGTTAAGTGCAGCTAGGAAAGTCTGGTAAGCTGGTACTGTGGCCGCGACTTTTTGAAAAAGCGCGATCGCCCCGGATTCGGCAACTCGATTCTGCTGGTGTTGCAATCGTTCCTCAAGCGGCGCCCTCAAAAACTCTTCAAACGCCCCAATTGCTCGCTGACGCTGTTCTGGCTGCATGGTTTGCTCCTTAAAATGCGTATTTTGCACCCCGATCGCTCAAGATTCAATTAGTAGCGCTAACGCCCGATCGCACATTGGGCTGGACACTAAAAATTTGAACACATTTTGAGGTCGATCGAAAATATGTCGCAGTGGATAAACTTCCATAGCACGAAACCGCTGTTTTCACAATAACCACAGGGGATAGCCAAGCTGCCGATCGACTAATAAAGACTGACACACTATGTCAAGATTAATTCAGCGATCGCCCAAAACTCCTAGTCTCAGTCAAGCGTGAAAATCCGACGCAGCAAGTTCCCATGAACAATCCCATCTACCCCGGCATAACTCTCAACAACCACTACCGCATCGTCCGCGAATTGGGACACGGAGGCTTCGGGCGCACCTACCTCGCTGAAGATGCACACCGATTTAACGAACCCTGCGTTTTAAAAGAATTTGCGCCCCAAGTACATGGAAGTTACGCTTTACAAAAATCCGAGGAACTGTTCGAGCGGGAAGCAGGAGTGCTCTACAAGCTGCAACACAATCAAATCCCCCGCTTCCGCGAACTCTTCCGCGTCAGTATCAGCGATCGAGGCTACCTATTTCTCGTCCAAGACTACGTGCCCGGTCAAACCTACCGCTTTTTGCTGGACGCCCGCAAGCGTCAGGGTTTGCGGTTCATAGAAGCAGAAATCAATCAACTGCTGCAGCAGATTTTGCCCGTGCTCGAATACATTCACTCTTTGGGAGTGATTCACCGCGACATCTCCCCGGACAACCTGATTCTGCGGAGTTCTGACGGGATGCCAGTGCTGATCGACTTCGGCGGAGTAAAACAACTCGCCGCCACCGTAGAGTCTCTTTTCGCTGAGGCTAACGGCACTCCCGGCCCCGCGACTCGCATCGGCAAGCTCGGCTACGCTCCCGTCGAACAGATGCAGATGGGCATCGTCTCTCCCCACAGCGATTTGTACGCTCTGGCGGCCACGGTTTTGGTGTTGCTGACGGGGAAGGAACCGCATCAGTTGCTCGACAGCCATACTCTGAATTGGAACTGGCGGGCGGAATGTTCTCTGTCTCCGAATTTGTCCCTGGTGCTGGATAAAATGCTTGCTCAGCAGCCGAGCCAGCGTTACTCCTCGGCTCGCGAGGTAATGCTCGCTCTCTCCGGCAATCCGCCTTTACAGCCGCCTTTGCCGCCAGCCCCGGATTTTGGGAGCACGCAGCCGCCTGATCTCTCGCCTATACCCGTGCCCGCCCCCGCGCCAAAACTGCCGGGAACTCCGGTGCGAGTTGCTGCTATTGGCAATCAGCAAAAAATGCCTGCTTGGAAAATGGTTTTGTTCGTGGTGGCGGTGCTCTCAAGTATGGGGGGAGTTGGCTGGTTGGCGGGCAATTCTTTGTTAAATCTACAATCAAAAGTACAGAAAGTTCCCCAGCCTCCAAACCCGAAGCAGCAGCAAGAAGATGCTTTGCAAGATCGCTTTGTAAAGCTCAAAATTGACGATCGATTCTATAACGGTTACGTCAACCTTGTGGACGAGACTTTCTATGCCAAATACCCGGAATTGGGGGGACGATTGTTAAAAGAAGGCGAGGAAGATCGCCAGTGGCGCGAAAGGTGGCAGAAAATCGGCGAGGAGTTGCTCGATAAGCTGGAAAACCTCAGCAGCGACGCTAGAGCGCGGTTGGGCAGTTACGACACCACAGATATCGATCGCTGGAAAACTGAGGTTAACAACCTGAATTTGAGCAGTCGGGCTTTGTACGATTTGGCTGATGCTAGGTTCTTTTATTGGTTTCCAGAACAGCCTCGCGATCGCAATCTCATCGGTTTGCCGATCGGACAAATTTGGCAAGCAATTACCGCCGACGAACTCGAAGCCTTACAGGCTGGAGCAACTGTCGAAAGCGTTGAATTTGACCGCCTATCGAACAGCAAACGCCTCACAGGCAATCTCAAACCCGGAGAAGGGAAAGCTTACATTGCCAGGTTCGCTCAAAATCAAACTTTGCGCGTGAATTTGCAAGCACCGCGCAAATCTACTCTACTGTCAATTTATACTCCGGGGCGGACAAAGGGCGCGCGAGCTTTGCTGGAAGATGCAGAGGGACTTAGTTGGTCTGGATTGCTGGATGATGCTGGTTATTATGAATTCGTGGTAGTTTCTCAAGCATCTGAGCCGATCGCTTACGAGTTGAATCTGACGGCAGAATAACTGCTATTGACGCTCTCGATAGACCCGGGCAATAATAAGGTAATACCAATCAGACAAGTTGTCGGGTTCAAACAAATAATATGCTGAGATTCGCGATCGTAGCTTTAGTGACTTTTGGGTTAGTATTAGTGACTGCACTAGGTTTACATCCGGCCAATGCGACAGTCAGCACTCCCGAATTTTATGCTTGGAACTTTGCCTCTGTAGGCAGTAGCGAGCTGGTTTGTAAAAAGACCGTGGTAGTTCCGCAAGACCTGATAATTCCGTCATCATCCATGCACGCTGTCACTATCAATTCTGCAATTGTAGATGAAAAGTTTTGCGCGAATTCCACTAAGCCTGTGAATTAAGGTCGTGGATAATATGATTTCCGGTTAGAGAAGCATAATTAAGTTCTCCGTTAGTCGATTTGAGAGTTGAGATTTGAGATTCACTTCACAGATTAATCTGGCAGGTTGAACCTTAATCTAAAATTTTTATCTCTCCACGACTGTTGTCTGAAAGCAAGTATCCTTTTTTGGGCGCGCTCAGGACTCTGCCTCCTGATTCATCCATTGAGATAAGACTATAGTTGTCAGTACAAATACAGACTAATTATGACCAATTAACCTGAAATCATATAAGTGATTGCCGGAGTAATTTCCGGCATCCGCGCACTGAAACTGTTAGCTGAAATTTTTTTATGAGAAATTTCGGCTATTTTGTAATAAAAGTTTATTCAACGATTCGGGCGCAACAGTTTTCTGCTCTTAAAAAAGATCGAAATCTTCCCTATTTGGGCAGTTATTTGATTGTGACTTAAGAACCGAGGAGAAATATTCAGCCATTTGGCTTATCATTTATTGGCTAATTAGCTGAAGTATTAATTTGCTAGTTTGAGTATGCTAGAGTTAGTCAGGTTCAGATATATAGTGCCATCTGTTATCTAAGTATCATGCTCAAAATTTTGGTTATTGAAGACGACGAATTAATCCGGGAAACTCTTCTGCAACTCCTGGAATCTCACAGCTACCGGGTCATTGCGGCTGAAAACGGTCGAGCTGGGGTGCAGATGGCACTTTCGGAGATACCCGATTTAATTTTGTGCGATGTGCAGATGCCGGAACTCGACGGTTATGACGTGTTGCGGACTCTGCGGCAAAACTCGCTAGCTGCAACAATTCCATTTATTTTCCTCACGGCTCAAAGTGGCAAAACCGATTTTCGTCGGGGGATGGATTTGGGGGCAGACGATTACCTGACAAAACCGTTTACCAAGGGTGAATTGCTGGGAGCCATTGCTTCTCGCGTCTTGAAACGGCAAACTATTACTCAACCGCTGACAGTCGCGCTTCACCAAGCAGAAGCCAGACTCAAAGATTTAGTTAACGACTCCACCAAGGTTACGACTCTCTCTCCTGAAAAGTTTGCTCTCGAAGCTTTGCTGCGCCACGCTTTGGCACAAGGTGAGTTTCAGGTATACTATCAGCCACAAGTGAATATTGCCACCGGCCAAGTTATCGGCGCCGAAGCTTTAGTGCGCTGGCAAAATCCCGATCGAGGTATAATTTCTCCCGTCGAATTTATTCCCTTAGCAGAAGAAACAGGTTTAATTATTCAGATTGGGGAGTGGGTACTGCTTTCAGCTTGCGCTCAAGCCGCTAGTTGGCTGGCTGCAGGGTTTTCGCCCTTTACAATATCAGTAAATTTGTCTGCGCGACAGTTGTCAGACCCGGAACTCAAGGCGCGAATCGTGCAAATATTGGAAACTACAGGTTTAGATCCTGCTAATTTAGAATTAGAAATGACCGAAAGCGCTTTGGTGGAAAATGCGACAGTAGCAGGCGCTACTTTAAACGAACTTAAAGCTCTAGGAATTCGGATTGCTATTGACGACTTCGGCACCGGTTACGCTACTTTAGGATATCTCAAGCAATTTGCTTTTGACAGTTTAAAGATCGATCGAATTTTCGTCCGTAATGCCAACGAAGATACTCAAAATGCTGCTATTACTACAGCGGTAATTTTACTGGGTCACAGTTTGAATATGACTGTAATTGCTGAGGGAGTGGAAACAGAAGCAGAACTAGATTTTTTGAAACAACATCAGTGTGATATCATGCAGGGCTATCTGTTCAGCCGCCCCGAACCAGCAGCGATAATTGAAAGTATGTTGGTTGCCGGCCCGAGTTTGTTGGCGCCGTCCCCAGCAGCAGGACCTGCTGGCGTTGTCCCTTTTGTACCTGTGTCCGAACCCGAAAAATCTAAAAACCTTTCAATGTCGGGTCTAGGAATAGTGTAAGTGTAACCAAGATTTCTGTATAATAGGATAAAATTCTTTCTTTTACCTTCTATTTTCTGCATAAAAGTTGACGCTACCTCATAAAAAGTTGTAGCTTTTGATGATCGGCGAATCAAAGAAGGAGATTGTTCCCCATATTCCTCTACTGCTTCCCCTTTTATGCGCTCGGCGCCCCTAATTGGAATATTTGAGAAATTGTGGCGTCTTGAAATTGCGAGCCTTCATCAAGTGGCAGCAGGTAAACTCATTTAAGTCCCTACTTTGGGACTGGCAGTTTCAAGAACTGTCCAACTGGAATTGGTGCAAGCCTGTCATGGAAAGAATATTAGTGGTTGACGACGAAGCAGACTGTCAAACAGTCTTAGCCATGTACCTGGAAAGTCAAGGATATCGGGTGGAATGCGCTACTTCCGGGGTTGAGGCGCTCTCGATTTTTGAAAATGCCCCCCCAGATTTGGTAATTTCAGATGTCATGATGCCGGAAATGGACGGGTTTGAGTTTTGTCGCCGTTTGCGAACTACCCGTTTGGGACAGTTAGTCCCCTTTATATTTTTGTCGGGTCAAGGCGAGATTGAGTCAAAAGTTGAAGGTCATTCGATCGGAGCTGACGATTATTTGGTAAAACCTTTTCAGTCTGAAGAAATCTTAGCTAAGGTAAAGGCGCAGTTAGAACGCTCTCACCGCATTCACGCCGAGATTGTCCGACTGCTTCAAACTTCGAGCGCTAGGGCGGTGGAACCACAAGTGGTGGCAGTATTGCCAGCACCTGCACCTTTGCCTTTAACACCAGCCGAGGAAAGAGTTTTTTGGGAAGTAATCCAGGGTTATACTAACAAACAAATTAGCGATCGGCTGTTTATTAGCCCTCGGACTGTGCAAGCTCATTTAGGCAGTATTTTCAGTAAATTACAGTTAGAAAATCGTGCCCAGCTTGTGAGATTTGCCCTAGAAAGAGGATACAAACCACCTCAAACTTAGCTCGGAGAGCAACATAGGGTGCGCCAGCCAGTCAGTGGATTTTAGATTTTAGATTTTAGATTTTAGATTTTAGATTTACTCTAGAGATTCATCTGGGAGCTGGAACTTTAGTCTAAAATTTTGATCTTTCCACGGCTAAAGTCGGGGGCTTATATCCGTTTTTGGGCGGCATCAAAAAGCCCCGTAGCTGCAAAAAAAATGGAGGCTGACGCACTCAGCAAGCAGATTATTCCACATTGAAAACACAATAAGGAAAATTAGTTATCACGCAAACCGCTGACCCCAAATTCGTACCTCGCAAGTTGGCACGTTGCAAATCTGCCTGCCGCACGTTATTCGCCGCATCAATATTTGTCCCGGTCAATTGAGCCCCAGGAAGCCTAGTATTTGACAAAATAGCATTCTGCAAATTAGTATCGCGCACATCGGCGAAAGACATATCCGCTCCGCTTAAATTTGCACGATGCAAATTAACTCTAAACAACAGGGAACGCCTCAAATCGGCATTCGACAAATTAGCTTGCAGCAGATAAGCTTCCCCCAGATTGGCATTAAAAAGTTTAGCACCGCGCAAATCCGCACTCGTCAGATTCGCTCGCCCCAAAAAAGCATTAGACAAATCCGCATTTCGCAGATTAGCACCATTCAATTCAGCACCGTACATCTCCGCATTAACTAAGTTAGCATTTGCCAAATTAGCATCACTTAAATCCGCTTCTAGCAAATTAGCTTCATAGAGATTTGCTCCGCTTAAATCCGCTCCTCTTAAATTAGCTCTGTACAAGCTAGCCTTGAACAAATCAGCATTTCTCAAGTCACAGCCCTCGCACTCTTTACTTTCCAGCAATTGCCTAACATGATCTGGATTTTGAGCTTTAACGGGAGCTGGCAGCCCAAACAAAGCTAAACAGGCCGTTACAGTTGCCAAGAGTTTAAGTTTCACAAACAAACCTCACTGCTACTTCAAACAAATTATACTAGCAAACTGTAGACTTGAAACCGATATCCTTCTCTCTTTTCTCTTGCTCTGCGTTCTCTGCGCCCTCTGCGGTAAATCTTCAAAAAAATGATTCGCAGCTAAGGATTTAGACCAGCTTCCAGCAAGGCGGGCTTTGCCCGCCCTACTTAACTTAATTAAGCTTCATCTAAAGCAGCAACACCAGGCAATTCCTTACCTTCGAGCAGCTCCAAACTAGCACCGCCACCCGTAGAAATGTGGCTCATTTGTTCACCTAAATTCAACTGTTCAACAGCAGCCACCGAGTCACCACCACCGATAATTGTGGTAGTACCAGTTTTAGTAAGTCCAGCTAAAGAATGAGCGATACCTTCAGTTCCCACAGCAAACTTCTCCATCTCAAACACGCCCATCGGCCCGTTCCAGATGACAGTTTTGCAATCGGCCAAAGCATCTTGGAAAGTTTTTACTGAATCCGGGCCGATATCCAAACCCATCCAACCGTCGGGGATGCTTTCAACAGAGACAGTTTGAGTGTTAGCATCAGCAGCAAACTTGTCAGCAACTACCACATCAGTAGGTAACAGAAAAGCAACTCCCCGTTCCTTCGCCTTAGCTTCCAAAGACTTAGCCAGTTCCAGCTTGTCCTCTTCCACCAAAGACTTGCCCACGTTCAAGCCGCGAGCTTTGTAGAAGGTGAAAACCATGCCACCGCCCAACAGCAGTTTGTCGCACTTTTCGAGCAGTTTTTCAATGACTCCAATCTTGCTGGAAACCTTAGAACCGCCGATTATAGCAGCTAAAGGACGCTGAGGATTGTCGATCGCACTGCCGAGATATTGCAGTTCCTTTTCCATCAAAAACCCAGCCACAGAAGGACTCAGATACTTAGTAACGCCCTCAGTAGAAGCGTGAGCCCGGTGAGCCGTACCAAAAGCATCATTGACATACAAATCGGCCACAGAAGCTAAATTCTTAGCAAATTCCGGGTCGTTTGCCTCCTCCTCTGGGTAGAAGCGCACATTTTCTAGCAAAACCACATCGCCATCTTGCATCGCGGCGACTGTAGCAGCGACTTCATCGCCGATGCAGTCATCAGTCTTTTTGACTTCTTTACCCAACAATTCCGACAGCCGTTTAGCAACCGGTGTCAAGCGCAACTTCTCCGTCACGCCCTTGGGACGGCCGAAGTGGCTGCACAAAATCACCTTAGCGCCCTTGGACGCTAAATCTTGAATTGTCGGCAGAGCCGCCCGGATGCGAGTATCATCGGTGATATTGCCGTTGTCGAGCGGCACGTTAAAGTCCGCCCGCACCAATACCCGTTTGCCCGATAAGTCCGATGCCGATAAATTTGCTACAGTTTTTTTTGTCACAGGATTAACCTCCTAATATGTGTGTTTTTGTGGAATTCCGTTGAAATGGCGGCACTGGTCACTTGCACTTGGGCCTCGGACGCATTCAACCGCGTCCGTACAAAAAACGGAAGATGAAACAAACGGCACTGATTGGCTCAACGTAAACATTTTATCGGAGTCCGCGTCCCGGAGATGCGCAGTATGTTCAAGACTGTCTTATTTCCTGTAGATCAAAGCCGAGAAGCCCGCGAAGCTGCCGAAAAGGTGGTCAATATCGTGAAAACCTACGCCTCTCGCTTAGTTATTCTCTCGGTAGTCGAGCCCCCAGCCGAGGAGGCCGACGCCCCCGCGCGAGAGGTGATGACTTCCCCCGAAGCAGTCGCCAAACTTCTTTCTGAGGCCCAATCGATGTTTTCCCAGCAGGGAATTGAAGCTGAAATCATCGAACGGGAAGGCAAACCTGCTTTCACGATTTGCGATGTGGCTGACGAAATTGGGGCCGATTTGATTGTGATGGGCTGTCGGGGGATGGGTTTAACCGATGAGGGGGCGTCTGACAGCGTTACCAATCGGGTGATCAATCTGTCTCCTTGTGCAGTTTTGATTGTGCCTTAGTCAGTTGACTGTTGTCAGTTGACTGTTGACCGTTGTTATCGGTAGTTGTTAGTTGTCATTCAACCAATAACAACTAACAACTGACAACTAACGACTAACTAACTAATAACTAATAACTAATAACTAATGAAAATTCAATGGTATCCCGGTCACATTGCTAAAGCTGAACGGGCATTAAAAGAACAGCTAAAGCGGGTAGATGTGGTGCTCGAAGTTCGAGATGCCCGCATTCCATTGGCTACTTTTCACCCCCAAATGCCGAGCTGGGTGGGCGGCAAGGCGCGAGTCTTGGTCATCAACCGCATGGATATGATTACGCCTCGATCGCGCGAGGCGTGGGAAACATGGTTTGAGGCCCAGGGGGAAACTGCGTATTTTACCAATGCCGAGCACGGTCACGGAGTAGACGCTGTGGCGGATGCGGTGCAGAATGCTGGGGTGCAGCTAAATAAAAGAAGGTTCGATCGAGGTATGCTGCCCCGTCCAGTCCGCGCAGTGGTAATGGGATTTCCCAATGTCGGAAAATCTGCTTTAATTAATCGGCTGTTAGGGCGGAGAGTGGTGGATAGTGCCCGCAGAGCTGGAGTAACTAAATCGCTCCGATGGATTCGTATTTCCGACGAAATTGAATTATTAGACGCCCCCGGAGTGATCCCAACCCGAATTAACAATCAAGAAAATGCCATAAAATTAGCTATTTGCGAAGATATTGGCGAAGCAGCTTACGACAATCAGCTAGTAGCAGCAGCGATGGTAGATTTGCTCCAAGGGCTGCAAGCGGCGGATGAGACTTTGATATCAATATCTGGTTTCAAATCCAGGTATAAATTAGATCCAGCTTCTAGTAATGGTGAAGATTATTTGCACGAGGTAGCAAAAGACAGGTATAAAGGAGATGTCGAACGAACGGCGCGGCAGATGTTAAACGATTTTAGAACTGGTGTTTTGGGTCAACTTACTTTGGAGTTGCCGCCGGCTTGATCGGATTCGTACCCTACAACTAATCAGAAATGGTATTCAATAGAGAGTTGCGGGCGCTGAGAATGTGAACTTCGTCTCCTATGTGTAATATTTTTTCTGCTGCGTGAGCTGCGACTCGTGTGTTAACTATCAGCCGACTAAAGTGATTTAAATGCCCTTTTTTTACCAAGTCAGGCATGATTTCCTTCTGCTTGGCTGTTAGTATATTTTTAAAATTGGGATCGCCTGGTTTCGCCCCATAATTTCGCGCAGACAGGATATATGGCTGAGCCGGATTAATAGCTTCAAATATTACTGTCCCTATTTTAAACCTAACAATTTCATCGGCTTGTGAGAAAAGTTGGTCTTCCCAAAAAGCCGGGACATCTCCTATTTCAATATTAGCTCGCAAGCGATGGCGCATCTCGTTAACGCAAACTCTCGGAAACCAAGATGCAACTTCGGCAATTGTTTCGGTACTGATAATGCTTGGCCCTGGTGCAGCGGTATTGTCGGGAAAACCTGTCAGCAAGTTTTCAATTAACTTGACGGGGAAACCGAAGTAGTTGCTCAACCAAGATTCTATTCCCGGGCGTTCTCTATCTACATGAAAAAAAAATTCTTGTTCGGTGTCTTGTATTTTCAGGCCGGCAATTCTCTTTTTGATGTCAAAGGATAAGCGTAGAAAACAGACTCCGCTGTTGCGCTTAGTGTTAACAAATTCTCCTGCTGCATCGCAGATTGCAAAAGAGCGATCGCCTTCTAGAGCTCCGCTGGCTAGAATAGTGGCTTGACTGACTGCTATGCCGTCAAGGGACTTGACCGGATAGATATGAATGCTGGCGACGTAGGACATTTCGAGCCATTGATAAATTATTGTCGTTTTAGATACATTCTAGCATCCCCTGTCTGCAGAAGGATGACCGCAGTTGACTTTACTAAATAAAATATGAAGGAAATAAAAATTGGTCACTTTTTTGAAGTTTACATTGTGCCGGAGTGGCGTGTAAAGAAAAATCAAATAAGTCGGGCCAAGCTTGCGGTAGATATTATGCTATAAAATAGAAAAAATTAAACAATTGAACCGAGTTATAAGCAATGACTGAAAGCGGAAATAGAGGCATGATTTCGAGACGTAATTTAATGTTGAAGGCGGGTGCAGGGATGCTGGCGGCAAGCTTGGCACCTGCGTTTTTACAAGCCCAAGCAGCAAAGGCCGAGGCAATCTCTGAGCTTACTCCTAACAGTGCTCTTAAGAAATTGATGGAGGGGAATCAACGCTACATTGAGCAAAAACGGACATTTCCCGACCAAGCTCGATCGCGAATTGTAGAAGTAGCACAGGGTCAACATCCGTTTGCAACCATCCTGGCTTGTTCTGATTCGCGCGTTGCTCCCGAAATTATTTTCGACCAAGGATTGGGGGATTTATTTGATATCCGAGTAGCGGGCAATTTTCTCGACGATGTGGTTCTCGGAAATATAGAATATGCGGCCTTAGAATTAGGGGTGCCGCTATTAGTAATTCTGGGTCACGAACGCTGCGGTGCTGTCAAAGCAGCTTTAGATGGCCAAGCTGTGCCTGGTCACATTAGCACTTTGGTGGCGGCGATTAAACCGGCAGTTGATTCGACCAAAGGTCAAACAGGCGATGCGTGGGATAACGCAGTCAGAGCTAATGTGAAAATGAATGTAAATAATTTACAATCCTCGTCGCCTATTTTAGCGGAAGCAGTCAAAGCGGGCAAGCTTAAAGTTGTTGGGGGTCGCTACGATTTGGATAGCGGCAAAGTAGAGATAATTGCTTGATTTTGCTGGTTGCATCTCATATCTTGGAATATTTTTAATGAACAGGCAAAATGACTGTTCCACAATCCGAGAATTTGATTGTAGGGTGGGCATCCTGCCCCCCCATAGAAGCCATAATTTCAATTACATTAAACCCATTTCTTGTAGTCCCCGGCGCAGGCGTTCTGCTTCAAATGGGCGACGCTGTTCGTGAAGGGCGATCGCTCTTTTGAATTCTGCTAAACTCTCTGGCATTTTGCCAATTTTCAGCAAGGCTACTGCCAAGTTTTGATGAGCTTCGGCGTGTTCGGGATCGATTTTTATCGCTTGTCGGTAATAGGCGATCGCATGTGATAAATTTCCGGCTGCTTTCAGCGTCAGCCCTAAATTGTAGTGACCTGCTGCAAAATTGGGGTCAATTTTTAAAGCTGCTTTGTAAGCTTTTTCAGCAGATTTCAAATCTCCTTCCTCTTTGAGCAAATTGCCCAAATTATTGTAAGCACCCAACTTGAGGGGCGGGAACACATTTGTATTAATTGCGGCTTGATAGTGTTCTTTTGCTTTGGCAAACTGCTGCTGCTGGCGATAAGCAATTCCCAAATGATAGTTGAGTTCGTAAACAATAGAATCATCTATGACCTCGGCAGTCAAGCCTTTGGTTAATAAATTAATTCCCCGCCCGAGTTGCCCGGTTTCTACATACAAAGCGCCTAATTTGCTACAAGCATAAGCATCGTTTGGATAATAAGCTATATAGCGTTCCATTGCTGCTTGAGCTTTTTGGAATTTACTTTTTGCGGCGATCGCATCTTTTTGATAACCAGAGTGCCAAATCGCCACATCGGGGAGAGAAGCTATTTTCCAATTTGGTTCCCTGTGCACAATCTCAGCCACGCTGTCGTCTACCATTGCGTGGTAAGGGCGAGAAAAGCGGATGTCGAGGCGATTGCGAAACAAGCGCGACACTAGGGAATAGGGAGATTGAGAGGCACCGATTTCTTGGCGGATGAGATTGATTAGCAGCAGTTGATCGCTCGCAATTGCCTGCTTAATTTGAGGTTGAATCTCCGGTACCAAAACCTCATCGGCATCCAACACCAAAATCCAGTCGCCCTGCGCGTGCTTCAGACACTCATTGCGCGCCGCTGCGAAGTCGTCGCACCATTCAAACTCATAAACCCTCGCCCCGCATTCTCGGGCAATTTCACGGGTGCGATCGCCCGATCCCGTATCCACCACCACTATTTCGTCCACAACACCCTTAACGCTGTCCAAAGTCCGCGACAGTGTTGCCTCTTCATTCTTCACAATCATGCACAGAGTCAGATCCATCGGGCGCAAACTTTCCTCATTTCACAGAAATATTGTAAATTTTTTAACCACCAAAACACAAAAAGTCCCAGAAAAGATTCTCCTATTTCCCTTTTGGTTTGAGCATAAGTACCTTTCTTCCCTAGAAAAAGTGGGTTAACTCTTTTGAGATATTAAAAAGCCTCAAACTGGGACGATTCATGAGAAATCCTACCACTTTCGGTTCCTCCCTACGGTAGAGGTGAGGGCCCGATAGCGGTTGTTATTCTAAGAACATAAGACAAGGCACAAGAAAAGTTTAAGTATTCAGGAGAAAAAGACATGGGCGGTATTATTGCTTGGATTGTTTTAGGACTCATTGCTGGTGCGATCGCCAAAGCCATTTATCCGGGAACTCAAGGTGGCGGTTTTCTGGCAACAACAGGTTTAGGAATTTTGGGCGCCCTAGTGGGAGGTTTTCTAGGTCAACAGTTGCTGGGGACGAGCGGGGGAGCATCCTTCGGAGCAATAACTCTACCCAGCATAGCTTTTGCAGTCGTAGGTGCGATCGTTCTACTTTTCGTCTGGGGATTGTTAACTCAGCGTGCAGCATAATAAATATTGCCAATTCCCAGTCGAGCGACTTTTAGGGTATTCATAAACCCGGTTTCTGGAAGAAACCGGGTTTTTCAGTTGTTTGTAGGATGCGTCAGCCTACTTTTACCAAATCCGCGTTAAAAACCCCTATCAGACTTAGCGGTTGAAACGGTTCAAGAGCAAAACTTTCGTCCGAACAGAGGGGGACTGAAGAATAAAGGGGTAAAAATCCCGGACTTGGTATTAATTAATCAATCCGCAAATTGAAAGGCAAGCGAACATAAACCCCCTGCGGATCGTTCATCGACTTGATGACAGCCAATTCATCTTGCATTTTCTTAAATTCGGCCGTTAGCGGGTCGAGTTTGGCGGCTGGTTTCAAAACGTGAACGCCTGAAATTCTTTCCAAAATTCGCTCCTCCAAAGTGCGGCGTTTTGGATATTCTTCCAACTTCCAATCGTCGCCGAGTTTAGCTTGCTTCGCCGCCTCTCTGACAGCATCTTCAAGACCGCCAATTTCATCGACTAAACCCAACTGTTTCGCGGCCGTACCAGACCACACCCTGCCTTGAGCAATTTCTTGTACCTTGTTTTTCGGCAGTTTGCGGGAGTCGGCGACTTTAGTAATAAATCGATCGTAAATGCGATCGACTATCCTCTGAATATTCGCCAATTCTTGAGGATTTTTGGGACGGGAAACCGTGTTAGTATCCGCAAAGCGGGCGGTTTTCACAACGTCCCAAGTCAGGCCGTTGTTAGCAGCCAACTTTTCGGCGTTAAACAGCATTCCAAAAACGCCGATCGAACCGGTAATCGTATTGGGTTCGGCAAAAATGCGGCTGGAACCCATCGAAATCCAATAGCCGCCGGAAGCTGCTAAATTGCCCATGGAAACGATAACGGGTTTCTTTTTGCCCGTCAGCATAACTTCGCGCCCAATGACTTCGGCCGCCGTCGCGCTGCCTCCAGGACTGTTGACGCGCAAAACCACTGCTTTTACGTCGTTATCTTCTCTAATTTTCCGCATTTCTTGAGCGATGCGATCGCCTCCTACTTGAGTCGGGCCGCCTTCGCCGTCTACAATCTCGCCCTCGGCGTAAAGTATAGCAATTTGGTTTTTATTGTTAGCGCGAGTTGAGTTTTTATTCTCAGCAACTCTGGCGTAATTTTTCAAACTAATTTGTTTGAAAGATTTGTTTTCGCCATCGGTTCCTGTGAGTTTTTTAAGTTCAGTCGATATTTCGTCAAAGTATACAACTTTATCCACTAACTTGCTTTTTAGAGCTTCGTCAGCCATCAAAGTTCCGCCCTTATCTGCAAGCGCTTGCAGTTGCGGAACCGTCACTTTGCGACTCGGAGCGACAGTTTGCAGGTATTCTCCCCAGATATCTCCGAGCAACTTTTGAGTTTGCTGACGATTTTCGGGACTCATTTTTGTGAGCAAAAATGGCTCAACGGCTGACTTGTATTTGCCGACGCGAGTCACTTGCACTCCCACGCCGTATTTTTCCAAAGCACCGGTGAAAAACATTCCCTGACTGCTAAAACCGTTAATTTCCAAAGCGCCGTAAGGATTGACGGCAATTGTATTAGCAACGGAACCGAGGTAATAATCTCGCTCGTTCCAGTCCATCTGGTAAGCAAAAATGGGTTTTTTGGCATCTCGGAAACGCTGCAAGGCCGATCGAACTTCTTTGAGATTTGCAAACCCGCTGCTGCTCGACTCCGAGCTGCCTTCGAGATAAAGGCCAACGATTTTCGGGTCTTTTTTCGCATATTCGATCGTGTCTAAAACAGTCCGCAGCGTCACTGTATCGCCGGAATCTTCCGAAAGCACTTCTTCAATCGCCGCGCCAGTGCTACGGCTCGGTTTGCTGTCGGTGATATTTAAAGAAAGGTCTAATACCAATACCGACTTATCTTTAACTTGCGGGCCCGAATCCTTAGACGACGATGCCGCCATAGCAATTAGCACTACCAGTCCTCCCAATCCGATGCTGCCCAGCAGCAGCAGTCCTAGGAAGGTTCCCAGTAAACTTGCACAGGTATATTTTAGGAAATCTTTCATTAGATAATTGGTAATTAGTGATTAGTTATTAGTCATTAGTCATTAGTTATTAGTGAGAGCAAATCCGGCTAAAGCGGAATGATACCGAGCGTGTGAGCGGGAGGCTCCCACTGCACTCGGAAAAATATTATTCCGATGCCAGCGGAAACAAAATTATTGGTAATTCCTGCAACTAGGATTTAGCTGATTTGCTGTCGTTAGTTATTAGCTAATGACTTTTGAGTGCTGACTAATGACTTTTGACTCCTGACTCACTTTTATCTTAACCTTTCCAAAACCCCAGATTGTTTTAACTCCTCCAAGCTAGCGCAGCCCGTACAGAACATCACGGTGGCGATTTCTGCAATTAAAGCCTCAGCTAGAAGGGCTGCGGCTGATTCCGATTCCGCTGCCGCTTGTAGAAACGGCCGCGCCAGTCCTGCAATATCCGCGCCAAGAGCGAGAGCCTTCGCTGCATCCAATCCATTCTGCAAGCCTCCAGAGGCAATCAGAGGAACATCCGGGGCTGCGGCGCGGGTGCTGACAATGCACTCGGCTGTTGGTATTCCCCAGTCGGCAAAGGTTGCGCCCAACCTGCGCTGCTTGCCATCTTTAGCTCGCTCTCCTTCTATTTTCGCCCAAGAAGTGCCTCCGGCCCCGGCAATGTCGATCGCACCTACCCCAGCGGCGAGCAATTTCTTTGCCATCTTTCCTGAAATACCGTTGCCGACTTCTTTAGCAATAACTGGTACTGGTAATTTCTCGCACAATTTGGCAATTTTATCGAGCAGTCCTTTAAAGTTAGTATCGCCTTCGGTTTGAACGCACTCTTGCAGCGGATTGAGGTGTAAAATTAGGGCATCTGCTTCTAAAATATCAACAATTTTTTGGCACTCTTCCAAACCGTAATTGTAGTTTAATTGAACTGCTCCGATATTGGCGAACAGTAGAATATCGGGAGCGCGGCGACGGACGGCAAATGTAGGAGCGAGTTGAGGATTTTCTACAACGATTCGCTGGGAACCTACTCCCATTGCTAGTTTGTATTCTTGAGCGACATCGGCGAGGCGATAATTGATTGTCTGGGCTAATTGTGTGCCGCCGGTCATCGAGGAAATTAGCAGGGGAACGGCTAGTTTTTTGCCGAGAAATGTGGAGGTTAAATCGATTTCAGTGCGATCGAGTTCTGGCAAACAGCAGTGATCGAAACGGTAGCGTTCGAGGCCGCTGGTAGTTTCGCGAAATTGTACGTCTTCTTCGAGGCAAATCCGCAGGTGGTCTGCTTTGCGGGTTTCGGTTTGCGAGGGGGAGGTTAGCGGCGAGTTCACTGTGGCTATTTGGGGAAAGAGTTGTGATTTGGGAATATAGCAATTTTATTTCATTTTTGATTTTTTTTTATGAACCGCAGAGAGCGCAGAGGGCGCAGAGGAGAAGAAAAGAGAGATGTTCGCCAATCCTGTAAGGGTTGCTGTATTATCCAGGAACAGTCAGCGGCCTTCCGTTATCTGAAGGTTTTAATTTTAGTAAAAAAGGAACTGCTTTTTGCACCCATGCTTTGACGGACGGGTAATTTGCCGCATCTTCTCCGAAACAAATGTCCAGCATATCTGTGTGAATTATCCCCGGATTCAAAGGAACTGCTGCCATACCTGCGGGCAATTCTTGAGCGAGCGATTGCGTAAGTCCTTCTATTGCCCACTTGGAAGCGCAATAGGGAGCGACTTCCGGCGAAGTTGACCTTCCCCAACCAGAACTAAAGTTGACAATTATGCCGCTTTTTCGAGCAATCATTGCCGGGACAAAGTGGCGAATTACATTAGCAGTACCTTTAATATTAACATCAATTACCTGCGAAAATTCTTCGTTACTAACCTTCCAAAGAGGCGCGAGATGATTAGCTATACCTGCATTGTTAATTAGCAAATCAGGTGGCTCGTTTTTTGCCAGAATTTCTGTGGCCCAAGCTTTTACGCGATCGTCGTTGGTGACATCCAAACAAGTAAAATGGTGGGGCGTACTATATTTTTGGTTGAGTTTTTCCACCGCTTCGGAGGAACGGGCGCATCCCAAAACTGTATGTCCCAATTCAATAAACTTTTCGGTCATGGCAAGACCGAGACCGCGACTGACTCCGGTAATTACAATTAATTTTGTCATAGATTTGTTGAATTTTGACATTAAGTAATACAATACATATTGACTGGTCAATTGACAAATCGATAGCAGGGAGAAAGCATGAAAGTAAAAGCAGCCGTTGCTCGCAGTGCCGGCCAACCTTTGAGCATTGAAACGGTCGATCTGGATGGACCGCGGGCTGGAGAGGTGTTGGTGGAAATTAAAGCCACGGGTGTTTGTCACACTGACGCTTACACTCTTTCCGGTGCCGACCCTGAAGGCTTGTTTCCTGCTATCTTAGGCCACGAGGGAGCCGGGATTGTCGCAGAAGTTGGGGCGGGAGTAACGAGCGTCAAAGTGGGCGATCGGGTAATTCCTCTCTACATTCCTGAATGCCGGAACTGCGAATATTGTTTGAGCCGCAAAACTAATCTCTGTCAAGCAATTCGCGTGACTCAAGGTCAGGGAGTGATGCCCGACGGCACGAGTAGGTTTTCTATAGATGGGCAGAAACTTTACCATTACATGGGGACTTCTACCTTTGCTAATTATACAGTATTGCCAGAAATTGCAGTAGCAAAAATTCGCGAAGATGCTCCTTTTGATAAAGTTTGTTTGATCGGCTGCGGCGTAACAACTGGCATCGGCGCTGTCATAAATACTGCGAAAGTAGAGCCTGGTTCTAATGTGGTAGTTTTCGGTTTGGGCGGCGTGGGTTTGAATGTAATTCAAGCGGCTCGCATGGTGGGAGCTAACATGATTGTCGGCGTAGATATGAATCCCGACAAGCGAGAGATGGCGGAAAAATTCGGCATGACTCACTTTGTCAATCCCCGCGAAGTGGAAGGTGATTTAGTCCCTTATTTGGTAGATTTAACCAAAGGTGGAGCTGATTACAGTTTTGAATGTATCGGCAACATTAATGTGATGCGGCAAGCTTTGGAATGCTGTCACAAAGGTTGGGGCGTGAGCGTAATTGTCGGGGTAGCGGGAGCAGGTCAAGAAATTAGCACCCGCCCGTTTCAGCTAGTAACTGGTAGGGTTTGGAAAGGGACGGCTTTTGGCGGCGCAAAAGGCAGAACTGATGTTCCTAAGATTGTTGATTGGTACATGGACGGTAAAATTGATATTGACAGTCTGGTAACTCAGGTAATGCCGATCGACCAAATCAATGAAGCCTTTGATTTAATGCACAAAGGCGAAGTAATTCGCACAGTGTTGACATTTTGAGTTTTTGAAGGAAGAAGGAAGAGGGAAGAGGGAAGAAGGAAGACAGGACTTACGGAAAAAGTAGTTTTACGCACTATCTATAGCCGTAAGGTACACGGCTGCACCCTACATAACTTCTCTTTTCTCTCTGCCTCTGCGTCCTCTGCGCCCTCTGCGGTTAATAAAAAAAATCTCATTCACAAATGAAATAGAATTAATATGATATCAGAATCGCTAAAACTGCACAAAGAACAGAAATGTTTCGGTGGCAAACTCGGCTTTTACAGCCATCAATCCTCTGCTTGCAACAGCGAGATGAAATTCGCTGTTTACCAGCCCCCGCAAGCTTTATCTCAACCCGTACCCGTCCTGTATTTTCTATCAGGTTTAACCTGCACGGAAGAAAACTTTATGGCCAAAGCGGGGGCGCAACAATTTGCGGCAAAATACGGGTTAATGCTGGTTGCGCCCGACACTAGCCCGCGCAATACTGGCATCCCCGGCGAAGATGACGATTGGGATTTAGGAAGTGGGGCGGGTTTTTATGTTGATGCGACAGCCGCACCTTGGAATGCTCACTATCGAATGTACAGTTATGTGGTTGATGAATTGCCGAATTTAATTGCCGAAAATTTTCCAGCAATACCGGAAAAACAGGGAATTTTCGGTCATTCGATGGGGGGACACGGGGCTTTAATTTGTGCTTTGAAAAATGGATCTCGCTATCTTTCAGTTTCCGCATTGGCGCCTATTTCCGCGCCAATGCGCTGCCCTTGGGGACACAAAGCTTTTGCAAACTACCTCGGCAGCGACCAAGAGATTTGGAGGGGTTGGGATGCTAGCGAATTGGTAGTTGCAGCGCAATACAACCGTCCAATTCTGATTGACTGCGGCACGGCAGATTCGTTTCTTGCTGACGGGCAGTTGTTGCCGGAAGTGTTGGCGGAGGCTTGTGCAAAAGCGGGACAGCCGCTAACTTTAAGGATGCAGGAAGGTTACGATCACAGCTATTATTTTATAGCTAGTTTTATGGAGGATCACATTCGCCATCATGCGGCTGTTTTGTGCGGGTAGTTCCTAGCAGGAAGCAGGCAAGATGCCTGCTCCACAACAACTGGTTCTTAGACTGTGCCGGGGCACCGATATCCAGAGGCTCTGTCTCGAATGGCTGCCAAGAAATGTGGAGGCTCTGCCTCCCGATCTGCTTTACCAGGCAGAGCCTGGTAACGAGTGAACTCGCTTCTACGAGCAGAGGTATTTTCGGTTAATTAAGATTAATCGGAAATACCCAGTCTTTATAATGGCTGTCGCGATTTTCTATAATCCCCGTCAGTTTGTCCAATATCTTTTCGGTGATGGGTCGGTTTTTGGGCAAGTGATAGTTTTCTACTCGCTTAATTGGCGTAATCTTGGCTGCGGTTCCGCAGAGGAAAATCTCGTCTGCAATCAACAGTTCCGATCTATCAACGGGTCTTTCTATGACTTCAATTCCTAAGTCTCTGGCGATTGTGATTACGCTGTCTCTGGTAATTCCTTCGAGAATATCTTGCTCGAAACCGGGAGTAACTAATTTACCGTTTCTGGCGACAAATATGTTCATTCCTGAAGCTTCGCTGACTTTTCCCTGAGTGTTCATCATAATTGCTTCGTCGAAGCCGGATTCTACGGCTTCGGTTTTGGCTAAAGCTGAGGTGATGTAGGCGCCGCTAATTTTACCTCTTAAGGGCAAACTGCGGTCTTCTTGGCGGTACCAAGAGCTAATTCTACAGTTGACTCCTTCTTTGGGCAAATAGTCTGATAGTTCTAATCCGTAGACAAAAAAGTCTGTTTCTACGTTGTGCAGCCTGGGGGCAATTCCTAAACTGGATGTGTAGATAAAAGGGCGGATATAAAATGATTTTGTTGGTTGGTTTTTCTGGACAAAATCAATGATTATTTGTTGGATTTTGCTGGCTGGTAAATCGCAGTGGAGGAAGCTGGCACTTTGACTTAATCTTTGACAGTGGCGGTCTAATCTAAATAGCAAGATTCGATCGGCATTTTGGGGGTCGGGAATTCCCCGCAACCCGCCTAAAACTCCGGTTCCGTAGTGCAGTGCGTGGGTTGCTATGGAAATTTTGGCGTCGGTAAAGGGGAGAAATTGGTTTTGAAAGTAGGCAATTGGTAGAAAACTATCCATGATTCAAGCTGGCGATGAGTTTGGCAGTCCGCGAGGAAAGCTGAATTTGGTTATATTACCATAAGTTATACCATTTGAGATTTGAGATTGAGAATGATTGATTTCATAAGGGTGTGAAGCTTGCCTACAGTTGGATTGTTTTTTAAGACTGGTATTATTCTTTTGTTGTGATATCGATTTATAAAATCATATCAAGAGCGGTCAGTTTGGTTGATAATTGTTTTGAGAAAAAGTGCGATCGACTACAAACAAAAATCAACTAAGGGGCAACAATGGCACGCAAATGTTTCATCATTGAAATGGGGATGGGTATAGACCAGCACGGGCAGGAACCGACTGTAGCCTGTGCAAGGGCTGTACGAAATGCGATCGCCCACAATGCTCTCCTAGGCGTCTGGGAAGTGGCAGGTTTGACAGACCCCAATCAGATGATTGTTGAGGTTAAGGTGGCTGTTCCTTACCCGGAACAAGTGCGGGAACAGGAGGTGTTGGCGGTGCTCCCTTTTGGCAGCAAAACTCTGATTGTGGAGCAAGGAGGCATGATTGTGCCCGGAAGGGCGATCGCCTCTCTGAATGATAAAAATGATGAAATGCTAATCGCTGTGGCGGCTGTGACTGTTTTTGTGGACACTGAGGACTAATTAATTTTGTATTGTTTGAATAAATCGCCCGATCGCACTTGCTTGTTTCCGCGATCGGGCGATCATACACCTGTGTGTTAAAAAATGATTAATTTAGGCTAAATTGTAGGGTGCGTCAGAGATATGGCATGAAATATCATAGAAAATCTGAGCCTCTGAGGCACGCTATAACTTAGTCTGTTCAACGGTAAGGTTTATTTGCGCCTACCTAGTTAATTTTGAAGTTTTAATGGATAATTTTTAATTTCTCAGGCGGCCGGGTATGTAAGCAATCCAGCAAAACCCTACGATTAATAACAGCCACGTCGCTGTAATATTGCTACCCAACAAGCTGCGGAGAAAATCTTCCATTGTTCTCAAAAATTATAGGGTTTAAAAGAATCTATTGCTGTTCCCTCTCGGATCGGCAAAGGTAGAGTGCGATTGGCTTTTAGGCGATCGCACTCTACCTCCTCTACCTCCTATTTGGGCTGGCTGGTATCTGCCAACATTTGGTTAACCATTTGCAAGTGCGCCTGAAGGTTCGGCAACTTCTGGGTGGCCCAAGCCTTCAACTCGGGATCTTGTCCCTGTTGAGATTGAGCCTGAAACACAGCAATAGCCTGATTGTGGCTCTCGATCATAGCCTGCTTGTAAGCAGTGTCAAAACTTGTACCGGAGAGTCCCGAAAGTCGCTTCATCAAAGCTGTGTTCTGGCTGCTCATTTCGGTTGGCAGTTTTACGCCTTTTTGCATGGCTACCTGCATCAGTTCTTCATTAGCCTGGGTGTGTTCCTCAACCATTTCTTGCCCGTATTGTTTCACACCAGCACTAGAACCGCGCTGCACTGCCAATCTGCCGAGTTCCACTTCGAGCATACCAAGTTGACCTGCTTGCATGACAAAGTTTCTGTCTTGGCTGCTGAGAGAATTAGGCGAAGTTTCGCCACCTGTTGGAGTGTTGGGAGAACGGCCGGGAGTGTTGTTGATGGGGCTATTTGGAGAACGGCCGGGAGTGTTGTTGGTGGGGGTATTTGGAGTGTTGGGAGAACGGCCGGGAGTGTTGTTGTTGTTCGGATCGCTAGCAGGAGAACGAGGAGAAGTACGATCCTGGGAAGCGTTATCAGCAAGATCAAAAACCCGATCGCCCGACTGGTTGAAGCCGTTAGTGTGGCGGTTTAATTCTGCGAATCCCGGCACAGCTACCAAGGAACTAACGCCGGCAATTCCGGCAACTGTTACCAATTTTTTGAACAAACTTTTGCGATTGAGTGAAGTCATGAATTTCTAAGCCTCTAAGTTGTTTTCAAAAGTACGTCAAGCGAAGCTATCCCGTAGGGAATCGCCCGAAACTACCGATGGGAGGGTGTACTGCCTTTCCGAAACAAGTTGATCAAACCAAAAGCGCCCAAGGCACCCAGCCACCCCAAATTGTTGGGGCTATCGCGCCGAGCACTCAAAACTCCAGAATTAGTATCAGCCGGCGTCGATGTGGTACCGGTTGTACCGGTTGTACCGGTTGTGCCACTGCCGGTTGTATCGGTTGTACCCGTTGTGCCGCTGCCGGTTGTACCCGTTGTGCCGGTTGTACCCGTTGTACCCGTGCCTGTCGTATCGGTTGTACCCGTTGTACCCGTGCCAGTGATACCGCTTGTACCAGTGCCAGTCGTACCGCTTGTACCGCTTGTGCCAGTGCCAGTCGTACCGCTTGTACCGCTTGTACCAGTGTCACTCGTACCGCTTGTACCGCTTGTGCCAGTGCCAGTCGTACCGCTTGTACCAGTGTCACTCGTACCGCTTGTACCAGTGTCACTCGTACCGCTTGTACCGCTTGTACCAGTGTCACTCGTACCGCTTGTACCGCTTGTACCAGTGTCACTCGTACCGCTTGTACCGCTTGTGCCAGTGCCAGTCGTACCGCTTGTACCGCTTGTACCAGTGCCAGTCGTACCGCTTGTACCGCTTGTACCGCTTGTGCCGGTACCAGTCGTACCGCTTGTACCGGTGCCTGTGGTATCAGTCGTACCGCTTGTGCCAGTCGTACCGCCCGTGCCAGTCGTACCGCTTGTGCCAGTCGTACCGCTTGTGCCACTGCCGACGCTACCGCCTGCACCGCCGCCTGCACCGCCACCTGCACCGCCCGACTGGGCAGAAGCAGGCACTGCGAAGGAAACCGTTGCTAAACCTAAAGTACAAGCGCTTGCTAAAACAGCTTTCAACAATTTAGAAGATTTCATGGTAATGCTTGCTTTTACGTAGAGTCTTGCGATCGCTTGTGATGCCAAAACCGCAGGGTCAAATTGACAGCGTAACGTGTAAATTTTCTAACCTTCGCTGCGGAATAATGAAGGTAAGGGAGCAAATTTAGTCCCGTTCCCTCTATAATTTTTCCCTGATTAATTACACCGTCGCGTTAACAGTTTATAAGCTATTACGTATGCTTCAAGTTCGCCATTCATCTTTAGGAATATTTGACAAAATGGCTTTTTATTTCAGGTGGTGGATGAAATTTGATTGAGCGGCCGACTACCTCAATCAAAATTTGTGTACGGGGGATAGAAACCGGGCTGATATGAAAAATTTTGGTTGAGTAACGAGACATATACGAATCAACCGGGTTTCTGAGACAAGCGCGTGGCTCTTCCTATAAATTTTCCCCGGCAGCAGGTGCTTTGAGCCAGAAATTATTGATTTTATCACCGTCAATCTTGGGTTAGTCCTATGCCAGAGGAGTTAGTTTTAAATTTTATTGAGCGCTATTTTTCCTTAACTTGCTGCTGGCAATTTTGCCCCTCGTAGCATACCGCTCAAACTTTCTCAGGAAACTAAATTATCTCAAAACGCCCCATGGCTCGCTCTGAGTCGCCAGAACACCTCCACTCCCCCAACAGCAAGGCTTTTGACTGGGATTTGAGTTGCCTCAAACACGAAGGCCAACTGAGGGCTATCCGAGTCGTGCCCGCGCGACATGAAATTAACCAACGGCGGCGCAGTCGTCAGAATTGCTTGTGAGTGCGATCGGCTAAACTCTGATATAGTAAACCCAAAACTATGCCAGATAGCGCTTATTCTCTAACACATTTCACAAGCAGACATCAAGTATGCTGTATCGAATGATTGCCAGAATTGGCTATTTAATGTTCATCGCTTTTTCTAAATTCGCAAGTGAAAAAGCCGAAATCAGATTAATGACTGTTTCAGAAAAGAAATTACCCAAATCCGGGGCAACCAGCAACGGCAAGTCAATTCCCTTCGCGAATCAGAAAAAATTTAATATTACATCTGTCTTGGGAATGAGAAAAATGCGGTTTAAAACTTGCTTTTAGAGAGATGAAAGTAGTTGCTTCTTGTATATAAGATGAAAATTATGTTTAATAATTAGAGGTCATTATGCCAGAACAACAATTTGACACCTTACCTTCGGAAGCACAAGAACTCCCCCAAGGGGCCAAACAAATTTTTCAGGCGGCTTTTAAGAGCGCTAGTGAAGATGGAATGAGCGCCGATGGTGCTACTAGCGTTGCTTGGAACAGCGTAAAATCTGAATACGTTCAAGGCGAAGGTGGCACGTGGCATCACAAGGGCGACGATACTAACCAAACCCGCAAATCTGTACAGTCTGGTGGCAATTAGTTATCAGCCATCAGTAATATCGTGTCCGCTAACATAACCCCTATCCGTTGTTTAGTGAGGGCTTCATTCCTCAAATTTTGAGGAGAACGAAGAATCCTCACTACCAACCCATTGCAGCGACGTTATTCTAGCGGGCATGAGCTCATCAGTCATTAGCACTGTACTCATTACTTGTGGTTAATGCTTTACGTTGATCCCTGTTGGAATCGGGGTGCTACAGAAGTTAATGCAGCCTGTTAATCGGTTGGCCCATATCCCATTGCAATTCGGCTAAAACGAGCAAGCTAAATACCATTACGGTTCCCGTAAATAGGAAAGACCAACCGCCCGTGTAAGGCAAAATCAAAATCCCCAACAGGTGAAATAAACTTGGTGCTAAAAGTGCGCGCGATCGCACTGCAAATCCAGTCCCCAAATACCCTATTCCGCTCATTCCCAACCACAGGGGACAGAGATTCGCCAACAGTTTTCCCCAACGGAGAAAAATTGCTAAATCGGTCAGCAGCAATCCTAATAACATTAGTATTACCCAACCGTAAAGCACCCAAGCCAGACGTTCTATTTTGACCCAAGAGTGTGTCATGCTTACCATTGCTGCTGTACCTACGAGGCTGAGCGCTGACCACAAACCTGCTTGCAGCATCCAACTGACAGAAAAAAATTGTGCTGTGCCGAAGATGGGTATTAACAGCAAGCTCCAAAGCAAGCAAGTTCGATCGAGACAAGTATAAAATTGTGAATAAAATCGATCTTTGCCAAGGGGAAACTGAACCTGCCAAAGCCCTTCTAAATCTTGAACCTCGATGTTAAGCTGTTTCCGGCGCAGAGGCGGAACTGAATAATTAAAAAAGGTCATATCTGACAATATTAAAATTTCCCATCATTTGCTTAGGTACTATCTCACCAGCAATCGCTATATAATTGCAATCTGTCAATCGGATTAATCTAGTTAATTTCGATAATCTGTCGGCAGTAATAGTTATTCGCTCGCACCCGATAAAACAGGAAGAGATAGATTGCACAAGTTGATAAAATAGCTCTTGCGACAGATGGCTGGGATATTAGTTATTCGATACTTTTAAAATAGTCAACTTTGTTACAGAATTTATGCTCACTTCATCCCATCCTCTGAAACAGGTATTCCACTGCCCGGAAGAATCGGATTTTTACGCGCACTGCTTGGAAAGTTTAGTGTTAAATGCTAGTGACAATTCTCGACTTATCGTAGAGTTTGGTTCAGGAGAGGGAAGTCCAGTTATTAAGTCTTTGCTGAGAAGTGATTTTGATGGGACCATACAGGGATTTGAGCTAAATAATGTAGCTTGGAAAATTGCTCAGTCTCAAATTAAGGAATATCAACTGAGCGAAAAGTACACGGTCAACAATTGCTCTTTTTTTGATTCGCCTTTATACGAATCGGCGGATTGTGTGATCTCAAATCCGCCTTACTTGCCGGCGGTGGATGATAAGATTTACCAGCCGCTGTTGCACGGGGGGAGTGATGGTTGTACAATTGCTAAAAAACTTTTATCTCTGGGCTGCGACGAAGTTTTGTTGATGGTTTCTAGCTATTCTAATCCTGTGGGTTTGATCGATTACGCCTTGGATCGAGGCTACTCGGTTGCGAATTTTGAGATTGCACCTTTAAATTTTGGCTATTATAGTTCGGAACCCAAGGTGAAAAGCGCGATCGCCACTCTCCGAGAACAGGGCATGGCTTTTTATTCGGAAAATATCTATCTGCTGGCTGGAGTTTTGTTTAAGAAGCAGCAAAAAGCGCAAAGAGATTTGTCGATCGAGCTAATTCAGTTAATGACAGCATTTTAAAATACAGGCCTGGTAGGGTGCAAGATGCCTGTTCCACCATTGTCAGCAACAGGCTTTCCGGCCTGTTCCACAAAGAGTGTATTTCTTGTGGAACAGGCCGGAAAGCCTGTTCCTAAAAGGCTTATTGAGAACGGTGCAAGATATAGGGTGCATCAGTCTCTGACGTACCCTACTATATAGCAGTTAATTCCGTTCTGTGGCTTGGATCGATCGCACTACAGCAGCCGCAGCCCGATCGCCGATCGACTTCTCCTGATCGTACCCCAACACCAGCTCCCACGCTTCCTGCGGGTATCGATCAACCAGCGGGATCGCCACTTCATCCAACATCCAGCGGCCGTGACGCTCGTCTTCTTTGATGTGGAGTTCCCAATAACCCATCGCAGCCTGCGAGAGACCAAGACGCTGGGCGGCGGCTAGATAATTGCGGTAAGCGACGGGCCCCGCCACCTCAAAATAAGTGAGTCCGCCGTTGTAGCGCAGAAAATGGCGCTTGCGTTCCGTCAGCAGGAAGTTGTGATTGATGCTTGCGAGCACTTCCCAAGGCACTAAATCGAAGTACGCTTCCGGTTCCGTACTCATGTCGAATTCGGCCAGCATTTGAGCAAAAAAGGTGGAGTGCTTGCGGGGGAGGCGACCGCCGCCGTATTCTTCGATCAGCACTCGGGTAAGGGTGCACTGAATTTCGTTGCCGGCGCCGCCGAGGATGCGAGAAAGGCGGCTGGCTTCAACTAAACCGTCGAAAGAGGCGATCGCCAGCAGGTGTTTGTATCCCTCTTCAGTCATCTGTTCCCGCTGGTAGCGATCGAGCTCAGTTAGCGGAGGATCGACATCGGTGGTGGCGCGATCGCGCAGGGCTTGCTTGACATCCGGCAATTTTTGCAGCGCTGCAACGTCGATTTGCGCCAGTTCCCACTGCTGCCAAGGTTCCTCAATGCGATCGCGCACAGAACGCAAATAGTGCGATCGTTCGTTGTTGTAGCGGCGCAAATCGTCGTACCAAAACAAGTTGAGGCGGTTGATACGGTAAAGCACGCGCTGCAAGAAGCGGTGAGCGGCCTCATCGCCCGGTTCCTGTTGGTAAGCTGCTTGAATTGCATAGGCGATCGCGCTTTCAAAATCGCTAACAAGTAACGGTTTTGCCGCCACCGTCTTGTCTAAATCCTCGACTTCTAGCAAATTGACAAATTGCCGATCGGCTGCTTCGTAATTTGGGGGTGCGGGTTGCTTTTTGGGAAGACTCGGCGAGTCGGAAGAAGGAAGTATCTCTAGGGTGTTTTGCATGGAATAAAGTTATGCTAACTCTAATTATTGTGCTGCCTGCCCAAACAGCCAACCGTTGCAGATTGCTGAGGATAATGGCTACTTTTCTTGAAGATAGCTAATCTGTCCGCACGATACACCTTTCTATTGATAGAGATTTGACAGAAATCAATTTGGTCACAACTGCCCCGATTCATTCCGAAAGCAGGGTGACTGAGGGAGACTTTATCGAGCTGCGAAAAGTAATTGGGGCTAATATCTGGGCATCTTTTGGAGCCGGCACTGCTTGCCGCCACGCTTTGATACCGCCTGAAAGGACAACAACATTCAGGCTAATATCCTTAATCTTATTAGTCTCATTTCCTGCCGATTCTTGGGAAGAGCGAGCGACTTTTTCCAGCTCTTTGTATGCTTTAACCGATCGCCCTCCTCTGGCACAATAAAGTACAATTATTGGCTGAGTTCGATCGGATTTAACCCTAGCTTTTACAATGGATTGAATCTGCTTGACACCGAACCCCATCTCAATATCGATTATGGGAACCAGGGGACTTTCACCGATGCGATCTTCCGCGTATTCTTCGGGCGATCGCACATCGATCAAAATCACTGGTTTCAACTTACCCTGCTGCAATTGAGCAACAGTTACTTGTTTCGTATTTAAACTGGCGATAAAAGTTAGGATATCCATGTGATGAAATAGGGCAAATGCACTCAGAGAAGCAACACTCATCAATCCACATCCCATGATTGCAATCAAAAGGCGAGAATAGCGATTAATACCTGGTTTTGCATTTTCATCTAGCATTTTTCATCATCCTTGAAAATGGATAGAACATTTGTCCGACATATCCAACAGGTATAGAATCAGAGATTCCGTATTTATGAGGCATTTTTTTGGCTGGCATATAGATAGTGCCAAATAGCAAATCTAACAGTGGCAACTGAACAGCAAAGTTTTTGGTGTTGATTCCGGGAATTTTACTGTGATGCCAGTGATGAAATTGTGGGGTTGCTACAAACCATTTTAGGATGCCAAATTTTAATTTAATATTAGAATGAATTAAGAAAGCGATCGCCGCCGAATAAAGAGCATAAACTACCAAACTCTCCTTGGTAAATCCCAACCAGTAAAGAGGCATAATTTTGCATATCTGAGTAAAGATTTGCTCGCAGGGATGCACCCGCACTGCTGCTAACCAATCCATGTGTTCAATGCTGTGATGGACTGCATGAAATTGCCAAAGCCAGGGTACTTCATGCAGTAGTCTGTGAGCAATATAATATGCCGTATCTGAAACGATAACTGCTTCTGCCAACTGCAACCACACAGGTTGAGATGCTACTTTGCTTTGCAATTCCGGGTTGAGTAAATTAGTCATCAGCGACAAAAATACAGTCACAACAATAGCGCCTGATGTACCAATAAAGTGACCTGTAAAAAAATATGTGGCATCGGTTGCCCATCCGAGACGAAATATCTTTTGCTTGTGCAAGGAAAAGATTCTTTCGAGGGGAATGAAGATGCAAGCTAAGATGATGAAGCCTTTGACAATTTCAGGTAACATGAGATTCTGATTAATGTCGATGTTTACTTCGCCAATGATTCTGTACCAGCAGCGCAGACAGGATTACCCTTCTGAAGGATAGGAGCAGGCGGTTGGGTATTTCCAGGAGAATTTGCTGCACACAGAATGGATACAGTAGTCTTCTCTTTGTTAGCTGCTTGGGAAACAGGTACTAAAAATACAGCCCCGACATAGCTAGTAAGATTATTGCTGCGGGCTACAGCATAACTAAACGCAGCATTTTTGGTAGATATGGTTGAATAGTTATAGTTGGTTGTCTGAGTTTTAATGCCGAGATCCAGGGCATTAACGGAATTAGAAAATGCACCATCCTCGGCGTATTTGGCTTTTTGACTTTTGTTCATTGATCTAACATATTGCTTAGCTTCTGATAGCTTCGCCTTGCCACCACAACCGCTAAAAAAAAGGAGGGTGTTCGTAGCAAGTATCATGACCACTGGAACACAAATAAAAGTGATCCTCAGTAAAGTTCCTAGACAAGATTTACTTTTTTTGTCAGGGAGAAGGTTTTTTTCTGAAGATGCCGCTTGTTTGTTAAGTGCATCGAGTTGAGGGTTTGTCTTAAGCTGCATGGTTGTTCTCGATACTGCTTGTTTGTTGAGTGCATCGAGTTGAGGATTTTTTTTAAGCTGCATGGTTGTTGTCCAAATGTGTTATCCGAGTAGTTTTCAAGTGATTGACATACTCCCCGGCCTAAACACATGGGGATTCTAGAGTCAAACAGCGAGTGTACCCGTAGCTTGTCTAATATCGCCTAATCTAACCGTCGATGCCAAGAAAAACAAGCAAGTTATTTTTAGCGTCGTTTTCCTCCAGTCCATTGAGTGCGGTGGGGCTTGCAAACCTCGCCTACTGCGCCTTGCTTCTACTCTATTTTTATTAAATCACGTGGCTATTTGAGAACTTGAGTGAGTTCTCATCGACTTTTCATTACTCCCTTCCCGGCAGAAAACGATCTACTTGTTCTCTCCCCCATTCCCCCCAAGGGGGCAGGGCGGTTTCATTTTTCGTAGGGGCGGTGCCTCCGTGTCCGTGCCCTATCGCTGCAATGCCAAGGGATCGCGTCGCTGGGGAGGGGTAGGCACTCTTGGCACTACCCCTACAAAATCCTGGTTTTTCTGATAATGAAACTGCCCTGGGGGGTGGGGGGGTTCTTCCTTCGTGTCCTTAGCATCTTCGCGGTTCAATAATTCGATATTATTTGCCATTTAGCCGATCGCGAAAATATTCCTCATACAATCGACATCTCGGAATGTAATTATTTCCCTATATTTTTTGCTTGTGCAAGGAAAAGATTCTTTCTAGGGGAATGAAGATGCAAGCTAAGACGAGGAAGCCTTTGACAATTTCAGGTAACATGAGATTCTGATTAATTTCGATATTTACTTAAGCACTTCGCTACTACCAGCAGCGCAGACAGGAACACCCTTCTGAAGGATAGGAGCAGGCGGTTGGGTATTTCCCGGAGAATTTGCTGCACACAGAATGGATACAGTAGTCTTCTCTTTGTTAGCTGCTTTGGAAACAGGTACTAAAAATACAGCCCCGACATAGCTAGTAAGCTCCTTAGTTTCCCTGATGGATACTCCATAACTAAACGCAGCATTTTTTGTAGCGATGATTGAATACTTATAGTGGGTTGTCTCAGTTTTAAGACCGATACCCATGCCCTTCATGGACTTAGAAAATGTACCATCCTCGGCGTATATTGCTTGTTGACCTTTGTTCATTGAGCTAACATATTGTTTAGCTTCTCGCTTCCCCGTATTCCCGCCACCACAACTGGCGAAAACATAAGTGAGGGCGATATCAGCAAGTATGATGACCACAGGAACAGAAATAAAAGTGATCCTCAGTAAAGTTCCTACCCAAGATTTACTTTTTTTGTCAGGGGGGAGGTTTTTTTCTGAAGATGCCGCTTGTTTGTTAAGTGCATCGAGTTGAGGGTTTGTCTTAAGCTGCATGGTTGTTCTCGATACTGCTTGTTTGTTGAGTGCATCGAGTTGAGGATTTTTTTTAAGCTGCATGGTTGTTGTCCAAATGTGTTATCCGAGTAGTTTTCAAGTGATTGACATACTCCCCGGCGTAAACACATGGGGATTCTAGAGTCAAACAGCGAGTGTACCCGTAGCTTGTCTAATATCGCCTAATCTAACCGTCGATGCCAAGAACAACAAGCAAGTTATTTTAAGCGTCGTTTTCATCCAGTCCATTGAGTGCGGTGGGGCTTGCAAACCTCGCCTACTGCGCCTTGCTTCTACTCTATTTTTATAGAATCACCTGGCTATTTGAGAACTTGAGTGAGTTCTCATCGACTTCTCATCGACTTTTCTGGGACTTACGCAACACACACCTGTGACAGAAACCGGGTTTCTGGCAAAGACTCTGCATCTCAACCTAGATTTTTTGTCAGAAACCCGGTTTCTCTGGAGTTATTGAGAATGGTGCAATATCTGACTTATGTGCCATTTAGCCGATCGCGAAAATATTCCTCATACAACCGACATCTCGGAATGTAATTATTTCCCTCTAATTTAACCAATCCCATACTATTTAACTTAAACCCCAATTCTGACCTCAATCTAACTGGCTGGGAAACACTCACAACCTCTCTCATCGCCTCCATTAATTCCGAATATTTCTCTAAATTCCATAAATGTCGCCGCAAATGATCGCTATAAATTCCCGCTTCAGTTGCAGGGAGTTTCACCAATTGACTTAAAGTCACATCTTGACGCGATATATGATAAATTCCCAGTCGCACTAAATAGGGATGACCTCCCACTAACGCCATCAATTCTGCAACTTCTGTATCACTCCAACTCAGTTGGTGTCGCGCTGCTAAGTCTTGCACTTGCTGGGAATTAAACTCTAGCAAATCAATGGGCAACCCCACATTAAACGGCGATTTATTCACATCCAGCGGGATATATACTTCCGTAGAATGCACCACAATCAAGCGAAAATTTTTCCAAATATCTCGCCGTTTTGCTTCTTCGTGTAAAGCTCGCAATAACCCAAAGAAGTCGTCGGCAATTTCCGGTGATTCAAACAGGCGATCGCTCTCATCCAACCCTAACGTCAGAGGTTTTGAAGATTCAGACAGCAAATACTGTTCAAAATAAGCTTTGCAGCACTGATTGCTGCCAATCAAATCGGCTAATTCCCAACACTTGGGCAACTGCTCCAGCATTCCTAACTCTTGACCGATGCTAGCACAAAACCACTGCAAGAATGTATCTGAATTAGCGAATATTTTCCGATTTGCTAGCTGAAAACTCAGCGCTACCGTGCGAGAACCTTGCTGTTCTGCGTGATGCAAAATCCTCGCCATTAAGGAAGTTTTGCCCATTTGTCTGGGTGCTTTTATGCGGATTAGCGCTCCCGGTTGGGCGATCGTCTCGTAACAGCGGGATTCGATCGGAGGGCGATCGATATAAAAACAAGAAGTGATTTCAACTTGTCCTCCCGGCAATTCTGGCGGCGCTGCTGGCAGGGGTTGAATTATTGACTTTTTTGTGCTACTAATTGCGTTCCATTGTACAGCTAATTCATGGTCGGCAGTTAACGATGTGCGACCTTCTTTGATAATGGTTAAAATTTGTGATAATAACTTAAATGAGTCGCCAACACCGCGCCACAGCCAGGGCTGAATTCCTGTTAAATAGCTCAGGAAATCGAAAGAAAGCGGTGTATTTAATTCAAGTAAAATCGGTAAAATTGCTGGTTTATGAGCAGTTAAATTGTGCAATTCTTTGGCTAGCTGCACTTGTTCCAATATCATTTCGCTAGCTGCCGATTCTTCGGAAATCAGCAACAGCAAATAATCGCAACGCTTTAAATATGAGGCTGAGTCGCTGCTGTTGTTAATAAAAAAGACTTCGTGGCCTCCCGCACTCAAAGCTTGGTGTAACTGCTGGGAAAGGGTTTTGTGTGAGGTCGATCGGGCGTTGGCGTTAGCGAAGCGATCCGAAGGAAAGCCCTCGAAGACGATCGCCACTTTTGCTCTCACCAGCACTACCTCCTCTGGCTCTGAATTCGCCTCAAAATCCGCTATATCGCGCCATTCCTGCCCCAATCCGCGACAAATTTCGATGAAATTGGCATAATCCACAGGTTTGCCATTCAGAAAATGGCTGACCGTAGATTGGGCCATCCCTAAATCCTCAGCCAGAATTTTCTGACTGGGGAAGCCATTTCTCAGGAGACAGGATTTAACTGCGCGAATGCACCCTTCGCGCACCCTTAGCGATCGTGGCATTGCTTATCACAATCAAAACACTGAAACCATCATAAATGCCAACCGCCCCTAAAGTCGATGAAAAGTCGATGAAAAGTCGATGATTTTTCAAATAACTCAGTCGCCAACTCAAATAGCCGCCTGATTAGATGAGAAATAACAAGGTTGAATCCCATCAAAACGAGGTAAAAGCATTGTGTATTCTATCCTAATTTGGTCGCTGGCCTCAGCCACTACTCAATCAGGTTTCGCCTTCACCCCGCCCCTATTCTGGCTGCTGATCGGAGTTGTGCTTAGTGCGCTGGAGCTATTAATCATCAAAACTCAGCCCCAAAAACACAGATTTTACCTGCTAATGATGGGAGCCTCCGCTGTAATTGAATCATTTATTTTGTGGAGAGGATCTGTAGCATTTCAGTTTAGTTGGGCGAACATAATGTATGAAGATTTTGACTGGCAAATCTTCTACTGGATGGGGATAGCTCTCGCGCTGAGCATCTGGATTAGACCAATTTTTATTGTTCGCAAAAAGTTTGTCATTCCCGAAGCAACCGAAGCGACAACAATCTCCGAAATTTTCCCCGGAGAAACCGGAATGGTGATTTATGAAGGGGCTTCGTGGAAAGCTCGCAATGCAGATTCCCAAGGGGCGATCGCACCCCGACAAAAAGTTTACGTTTTGCGCCGCGAAGGAAACACGCTGATTGTTGTACCTGACAGATTAATTCATATCAACAGCTAAACCTTGGCAGCCATCTCAATTCATCTTTAGTTCACAGCCTAAAATTACCAGGAGATTCACTATGTATCACTATTTTTTGACGGTATTGTTGGCCATCACCGGAGTATCCTTAGCGAGCAGTGTAAAAATCGTCCGTCAAGGAGATGAGGCGTTAGTTGAAATTTTCGGAAAGTACGATCGAAAAAAACTCGAACCGGGTATAACCTTTTTGATTCCCTTTGTCGAACAAGTCGCCTATAAACAAACTCTGCGCGAGCAAATTTTAAACTTGCCACCGCAAGAATGCACAACGCGCGATCGGGTTGCCGTCACCGTTGATTTTATTGTGTACTGGCGAATCATTGACTTAGAAAAAGCTTCCTACAAAGTGCAGAATCTCAAGGAAGCGATGTTAAATATGCTGATTCTTTCAATTCGGACTCACCTTGCTAAATTATCGGTTGAGGAACTCTACACGGCTCGACATGAGATTAATAATGCTTTAGTCGAGGAGTTGGATACAACGACAGATCCTTGGGGTGTGAAGTTTACGAGAGTGGAATTGCGCGATTTTGCGCTCGGCAGTAAAGTGATTCAGCCCACATCCATTGACCGGAAAGAAGTACAAAAGCTGCGAGCTTAGAGATTAGTATTTCCTCCTTTTTATCGTTACCAGGATCTTCCTGGTAACGCAGATCCAGAGGCTCTGCCTCGCCGACTATAATTCGCATTGTATATACCATTTAAGGAGACAACACCATGACTAACAATCAAGAATCAATAGTTCGCAATGCAGCTTGTCGCGGTTGTGGATGCTTATTACTTATAGCCGGTATTGGAGTAATAAATGGGATACTTCTGCCATTTTATCTAAATAATACCAATAGAAGCCAGCAATCAGAAGCACAACAGTATGTTAGCTCAATGAACAAAGCTCAGCAAGCATATTTTGCCGAAAAAAGACTTTTTTCGAGTTCTGTTAATGCTTTGGGAATTGGAATTAAAACGGAGACAACAAATTACAAGTATTCAGTTCGCGCCACAAAGCAAACTGCCTTTAATTATGGAGTCTCAAAGCAACCACAACTTAAGAGTTCTGTCGGCGGTGTCTTTCTAGTTCCTGTTAAAGAAGTTGAGCCCAAGGCTGCTAAAGATGGAATAATAACAACAATATCCATATTCTGCCAAGCTGATTCTCCCGGTACAATTAAACCAGCGGAACCCACCTATGAAAAAGGTAAAATTGCTTGTGGTAAAGGCACAAGACAAGTGACTAAATAATCTAACTATACGCAAGATAATGACAGTCGGTTACTAATATCAAATCGGCATTCAGTTGAGATTTGCCTGACTAAAGTCTTTACTACTAACAGGGAGGATAAAAAACTATGAGTCAACAAGATTCTAAATCAGCTAGCATTTTACCTAATGGTTGCGGATGCTTATTGCTTTTAATGGGCATTGGAGTAATTGGCGCGATCGCTCTGCCATCATTATTTCAGGATGCAACATGTGGTAATGATAGGACAATGGAACCGAGACAGTATGTTGGCTCAATGAACCGCGCACAGAAAGCCCTATTTATAGAAAAAAGTGCTTTTTCCAGTTCTGTTGATGCTTTAGGACTTGGCATTAAAACAGAGACAACAAATTTCAAGTATTCAATTCGTGCCACTAAGAAAGCAGCATTTAATTATGGAGTAGCAAAGGACAACAACTTAAAAAGTTATGTCGGTGGTGTTTTTCTGGTTCCTGCTAAAAACTTTGAGTCAAATGCTGCTAAAGAGGAAATAACTACAACGTTCATATTGTGCGAAACTGATTTTTCAGGTACAATTAAACCAGCGGAACCCACCTATAAAAATGGTAAAGTTGCTTGTGGTAAAGGCACAACACAAGTGACCAGATAATCTAACTATACGCAATATAATGACAGTCGATTACTAATATCAAATCTGCCTTTAATTGAGATTTACCGGACTAAAGTCTTTACTACAAACAGAGAGGGTACAAAACAATGAGTCAACAAAATTATAAATCAGCTAGCCTTGCATCGAATGTTGGTGGATGCTTAGTGATTTTAATGGTGATGGGAGTATTGGCTTCGGTAGCTGTGCCATCCTTCCAGGTTAGGGTTAGGATCAACAAGCAATGGGAACCCAGAGATTATATTAGCTTAATCAACAAACGTCAGCAAGCCTATTTTGCCGAAAAAAGTGTTTTTAGCACTTCTGTTAAGGCTTTAGAAATTCGCATTATTAAAACCGAGACAGAAAATTACAAATATTCCCACCATACAACAAACAAAGCAACATTTAATTATGGAGTCTCAAAGCATAAAGATCTTAAAAGCTTTGTCGGTGGAGTTTTTGTAATTCCTGCTCCAAAAGTTGAGTCAAATGCTTCTAAAAATAAAATAACGACCACATCTATATTGTGCGGAGCTGATTCTGCTGGTACAATTAAACCACCAGAACCCACTAATCAAAATGGTAAAATTGCTTGTGCTACAGGCACCATGGAAATGCCACAAACTTATGACTAGAGGCTAGATCATGACAGTCGATTACCAATATCAAATCGGCGGCAGTCTCCCGCAAAATGCACCTACTTATGTAGTGCGACAAGCTGACTCAGAACTTTATCAAGCCCTGAAAGCCGGAGAGTTTTGTTACGTGCTCAATTCCCGACAAATGGGCAAATCTAGTTTGCTGGTGCGAACTGTACAAAAGCTCTCGGCTGACGGCATTGCCTGTGCTACGATCGACCTTTCGGACATTGGCAACCAGCAAGTCTCTCTGGATAAGTGGTACGGCGGCGTCGCTTACAAGCTATTGTGCAGTTTCAACCTGTTTAACCCAGTCGAGTTTATGACTTGGTGGCGGGAGAGAGAGTTGATGTCGCCAGTGCAGCGCTTAGGAGAGTTAATTGAAGAATTGCTGCTGGTCAAAATTTCTCAAAACCTGGTCATTTTTATTGATGAAATTGATAGCGTTCTGAGTTTCCAAGAACCGCTAGATGATTTTTTTGCATTAATTAGATGTTGCTACAATAAACGGGCTCACAATTCAGAATACCAGCGCATTACATTTGCTTTGCTGGGAGTAGCTACGCCATCGGATTTAATTAGCGATGCAACTCGCACGCCCTTTAATATCGGTTTAGCAATTGAATTGCACGGTTTTAACTTACAGGAAGCTCTGCCTTTAGCAAAGGGATTTGAGGGAAAAGTAGACAATCCTCAAGAGGTTTTAAAAGAAATTTTGGACTGGACAGGAGGGCAGCCATTTCTGACTCAAAAGCTTTGCAAACTGATTCTGCACCATGTAAAAAGCTTAGCTTCGGCGTCTATTATATCAGACTCAACAAATGAAAGCAAAACTGAAAATTTTACTACTAATCAATTATTAATTAGCGAGATAGTGCAATCTCATATTATTGATAATTGGGAATCATCCGATGAACCTGTACACATCAAAACAATTCGCGATCGCCTTCTCAGAAGTCAGCACCGCGCCAGTAGGTTATTAGGACTCTATCAAAAAATATTGCCACTTTCAGAACCCCCCGATTGTAGGGGCGGTGCCCCCGTGCCCGCCCTGGTAGGGGGAATCTGGGCGGATGATACTCCCGAACAAACAGAATTGCGGCTGAGCGGATTAGTAGTAAAACGAGCCGGAAAATTAACCGTATCAAACCGCATTTACGCAGCTATATTCAGCCATGACTGGGTAGAAAAAGCACTCGGCGACTTGCGCCCCTATGCTGAATCCCTAACAGCATGGATAGCTACAAATTGTCAAGATGAATCTCGCTTGTTGCGCGGTCAAGCACTGGAAGATGCCCGACAGTGGGCGGCAAATAAAAGCTTGAACACCCAAGATTATCAATTTTTAGGTGCGAGTCAAGAAGCGGAATTTGCCAAATTGCGCGATCGCGAAAAACAAACTCAAACTGAAATTGAACAACTGCGCCGCGAAAAAAAGTTACTAGAGGAACTAAGCGAAGCACAAAAGCAGAAAAAAGCGATTGCAGTTAAACTTTGGCGCGAGCAACAACTGAGATTGCAAACAGTTACAGGAGCCGCAGTCATATTAATATCAATCCTGATAGTAGGTTTTTGGGTAAAACCGTCAATCGAAGAAAGAAACAACAAAATTCTCACTCTCAGTTTGCTATCAGAAACGCTATTTGCCGCAGATAAAAAAGACGAAGCTCTGCTAGAAAGCATCAGAGCTGTTACAGAAATGAAACGATCGCTCGGAGTCAGCTCAGATATTCAGATGCGAGTGGCGATCGCCCTCGAACAGGCAGTTTACAGCTTCCGGGAACGCCGCCGCTTGCAGAGTCAAGCCAGTACCCTTGCTTTCGCGAGTTTCAGTCCCGACAGTCAAACAATTGTGACTGCTACCGATGATAATTATATCAAGCTTTGGCAAACTAATGGAACTTTGCAAGCAACATTGACAGGGCATACTAATAAAATTAGAAGGGCAATTTTTAGTCCTAGCGGTCTGATAATTGTCTCTGCAAGCGACGACCAAACTCTCAAAATTTGGCAAAAAGATGGCAAGTTAATTCATGATATAAAAGGACACAGGGGTCAAATAACAAGCGTCTCTTTTAGTCCAGATGGTAAAATCATTGCTTCAGCAAGTGTCGATGGAACAGTTAAACTATGGAAAATCACCGGTGAAGAATTGTCAAGTTTAAAACTGGAGCGAGGTTGGATAACCAGCGCGAGTTTTAGCCCAGACGGTCAGATAATTGCTGCGGCTGGCACTGATGGCACTGTTAAACTTTGGAGTTTGAGAAAGCTTGTGGAAAAGTTGCAAAAACAGCAGTCAATCGAAGCAGGCATTGATATTAAATTGAGCCGAACTTTACAGATGGAAAGTGATAAAATTATGAGTGTAAATTTCAGTCCCGACGGAGCAATGCTGGCGGCTGCAAGTGCTGGGGGAACTGCGAGAATATGGAGCAAAGATGGCACACCGCTAAGTATTTTAAAGCATACAAGTGGATTGACAAATATCAGCTTTAGTCCAGACAGTCAAATGTTGCTATCTGCAAGCACAGACAAAATGGTGAGGCTGTGGAACATTGACGGTACATTGCTCAAAACTTTAAAAGGTAACACGGATGCTGTTTGGAGTGCGAGTTTTAGTCCAGACGGCAAAGCGATCGCTAGTGCTAGTGCTGACGGTACGGTGATGCTGTGGAATTTTAATCTTGACGATTTGTTGCTGCAGGGTTGCGATGGAGCCCGCAATTATTTTCAGACAAATCCGATCGCAAATCCAAACAATCGCCACCTCTGCGACGGGATTGGAACTCCGTCGGAACTCACGCAAAAAAAACCGGGTTAAGAGTCAAAATGTTGAGTTGGGCAGCAAACTATCTAGGCAGAAACTGGCTTTTTGACCAAGAATTTCTTGATGGTACCCGCCACGTGATTTCTCCGTGGAATCAATCCCAAATCTAAAATCGAAAATCCTCAAGCCCCCGCATTTATCCGTGGGGTCAATCTAAAATCTAAAATCTAAAATCTAAAATCGATTGACTGCCCCTGCGTCTAGGGCTGATATGGTTAAAATTGGTAGCAGCTAATAGGTAATAGGTCAGCGAGATCGGTGTATTCAACTCTAGAACAAAAGTACCAGCGCCTGCAAAAAGACTTAAGAAACGGAGTCATCGCCCTTGGGGGCATTGTATGCACGGGTACTCTCTGGTATTGCCTGGTGGAAAAATGGTCTTTGCTAGATGCCGTTTACATGACAGTATTTACCCTAGCAACTGTCGGTTACGCTGAACTTCACCCCCTCGGCAAACGCGGGCGAATGTTTACCATAGGCCTGATTTTGATGGGCGTGATTGTGATAGGTTTCATCGTCAACCGCTTTACAGAAGCGCTGATTGAAGGATATTTTCAAGAAGGAGCAAGAATTAGGCAGCAGCGACGATTGGTAGATTCTTTGAGCGGGCATTACATTCTCTGCGGTTTTGGGCGCACTGGCCGCCAAATTGCCTTGGAATTTCAGGCCGAATATATCTCTTTTGTGGTGATAGATTCGGCGGTACAGTCGGTTGAGGCTGCTTTGGCGCTGGGGTACACGGCTGTCCAAGGAGACGCGACTCTGGACGAAACTTTGGTGAATGTGGGGATCGATCGCGCAATTTGCATAGTAGCAGCTTTGCCTTCGGATGCCGAGAATTTATATACTGTCATGTCAGCGAAAACTCTGAATCCGAAGGTACGGGCGATCGCCCGCGCCACCACAGAAGAAGCCGTAAAGAAGTTGCAGCGGGGCGGCGCCGATGCCGTCGTATCCCCCTACATTACCGGGGGAAAACGCATGGCGGCGGCGGCTTTGCGGCCTCAAGTTATGGATTTTTTAGATGGTGTTTTGACCGGTACCGATAGTTCTTTTTACATGGAAGAATTTTTGGTCGATCCCAATAGTTGTGTCTACGTCGGGCAAACTTTGAGAAATGCCAAGTTGCGATCGCAATCGGGGGCCTTGGTTTTAGCGGTGCGGCGCGCTGGCGGGACTTTGATTGTGGGGCCTACTGGAGAAACTGCGATCGAAGGAGGAGATATGCTGATTTGTTTGGGTACTGCGGAACAACTGCGAACTCTCAATCAAATCCTCAGTCCCCTGAGTTTTCGCCTCCCCCGGCCCCCGAACTAATACGATGTCAAGTTTCTTGTCAGGAATGCAAGTCCTCTCTCGATCAATGTTTCCCCTAACAATTGACACTCGATGGCGTAAACGCACGGGGATTCTTTAACCTGGACTTCCCCCCTACTAATGTACTAACAATCCTCAAACTTTTACTCCACAAAGAATACAACTTTTGAGCTAAAAATTTGTACCCATTTACTAAGCAATAGCTGACGCAGGCGATGGCGCTCCTCTGTTGTAGATTCAATATAATTGCCGCTCACAAACAGATATCCATCATCTACATGGGTACACAATTTTTTACTAAACAATTGAAACCTTTGTGATCAGAGGCTTAAGGATGCTAAATATCGAATCGAATTAACGCGGCGGTGTTTGCGAGACTTGGGGGTATTATAGAGATAATTTTAACGGTCTGTACTTACTGACTCAAGAATTGAGAGAATTGGTGGTGTAATGCGCGGTTTTGCTTCTCTAACCTTAGAGAGAAGCAAGACGGATGCAGAAATACGTCCTAAGAGTTTTGCGCTCGCCCCTAGCCTGAAGTAAGATTCTGGTTAATTATTACGCTCCGCTCACGAGAAAAAATTTATGGCAGATATGTCCGGTCAAGACCCCTCGGAAATTAAAATGGCGACGGTTGATGAAGAAGAAAAAGGCGCAACGTTTAGCGGTACTGTCATCCTTGGTATCGATGTCGAGGGTGCTGGGGAAGTCCTTTTCTTCAAAGACTTTTTGATTGAAGATTATAAAGGCGAACTTACCGCTTATCTGGCCACAGATGGCAATATAACGAAAAGCATTGATTTAGGCGAAGTTAAGCATAAGAGCAGCAGCTTTAAGCTGCCAATTCCGCTGGGGACGGATACATCACCCTACAATACCGTCGTGCTGCGCGACGAAAAAAGCAAGAAAAAAGTTGTGACGATCAAGCTGTAAAATTTGCAATTTAGCTCGTAGTTCAGCCAAATTCGTTAGCGCAGCCCTCGAAGAGGATCGCCCTTTTTTTCCTGAAGTGCGATCGCTCTTAAATTAAGGTGCGTCACTTTCGATCGAACAGTCCAGTTGTAAAGTGATGCACCCTAATTTTTAAAATGGAATCGGATCGTAATCGGGATTTTCCGGTTCGTTAGAGGAACCCGACTGGCGATCGGACTCAGAATTTGAAGACTGATGCGAGTTCCAATCCGAACTAGACGTGCGGTTAGCGCCACCTGGAGCGCTGTTAGAACTGCGGCCTCGCGAACTCATGGGAACCACATTGCTCGGCACATTAGCCGGCGCGCTGTCGCGAATTTGAGCCGGTTCCGGGGCGGTTCTAGTAGGGGGAGCCGAACTCATTGCATCAGCCCCGACACTGTAAATCCTTTGAGCTGTCAGCTCAGCGCGCTTTTCTTTAATACCATCTCTTTCGATCGTATTCATGCTCAGCCGTCCCTCAATAATCACGCGATCGCCCTCGTGATATTTCTCGTGAATTTCTTGAGCAAAATTTCCCCATCCTATCACTTTCAAATGTTCGGGCGGATCTTCTGGTTTTGGGCCGGGAAACTGCACCAACATCTCAGCGATTTGAAGTTGATTGTCAGGAGTATAACGGAGTTGCGGTTGTTGAATTATTTCCGCCATCAAAATGCAGCTATTCATCTGTTATCTGTGCGTAATTGGGAATTGGATGTTGAAGGAAGAAGGAAGAAGGAAGAAGGAAGAAGGAAGAAGGAAGAAATAGCTATCCGTGTACCGATGACTTGTTCGTCTTGCTTTGGGGAATTGCCAATTGCCAATTGCCAATTGGTAATTGGTAATTACTGATTTTTATGCGCCCGATCGCTATTATTTGTCGCCGATGACGGATTACACGTTGTTACCAAATTTATCTTGGAGAACCGCCGCCTCGGCTTGACTGACAAAATCGTGAACGAGGGTGCGGTACTCCTTCAACGTTTCAGATACCCAATCTCGATCCTCACTGTTGGCGAAGATATGAACCGTCGGTTCACTAGCATCGGGTAAAACTAATACCCAATTGTCGTCGCTGTAGTTAAAAATCTTCACTCCATCTAATAATTCTAAACGATCGGGCGAATGAGTTTCTACTAAATGTCGCATCAGCGAACCCTTGATTGTCCAAGGACAGCGGACGCTGTAACTGCGGTGGGTGATGCGGGGAAGTTCCGCCTTGATCTGTCCGAGCGATCGCTCCTGAATCGTCATCATTTCTATCACTTTAGCAATGCAGAACATTCCGTCAAATCCGGGATGCAACTGCGGGAAAATAAAACCCATAAGGCCGCTGCCGCCCAAAACCACATTCGGGTTTCTGTTAGCGGCTTCCATCAAAGCAGTTGGGTTCGCCTTCGTGCGGATTACCTTGCTTTGATAGCGTCGGGCGATCGCCTCCACCGCAGAAGACGCATGCACCGGCACTACTACTGTACCTTTGGGATGAGAAGTCAGCATCAAATTTACCATCAGCGCCGTCAGCATTTCCCCGCGAATTGCTATCCCAGACTCATCTACCAAAATGAGCTGTTCGCCGTTAGCCGATACCTGCACTCCAAAATTAGCGCTGAGTGCTTTCACCACCCGGCCGAGTTGGTCGAGCAAATATTCCCGTTCTCCGTTGCTTAGAGAAGTCTGCTTGAGACTGGCATTGAGGACCACCGCATCGCAGCCGAACTTGGCAAGCATTTGGGGCAAAATGGCTCCAGAAACCGCGTAAACGTAATCGATTACCACCTTAGTATTGCTGTAGCGTATTGCCTCAACATTCATCTGCCGCTCAAAAATGCGGTTGTAAACATCGAGAGCTTGGTTAAAGTACGTCATCTCTCCAATTTCGGGAATTAGAGCTCGCCGCAAATCTTCCTTAAAATAAGCCCCCTCAATTTTTTTCTCAGCTCCTTTAGTAATATTGATGCCTTTGATATCGAAGAATTCAATTAAAATGTGGTCGGAGCGATCGGGAGAAATGCGAACGTGAATGCCGCCGGCAATTGATATCGTAGACGAAACCGTGCGCGCGATCGGAATTGCCGTCGATTCCAAATTGATCACATTTATTCCCACCGACATCAAACCCGCAATCAAAGACCTCGAAACCATCCGCGAAATGCTCCGCTGGTCGCGAGAAACCGATACCGCAGTCCCGGGTTTCAAAGTCGAGCCGTAAGCCGCGCCCAATTTCACCGCAAATTCCGGAGTAATATCCACATTTGCCAGTCCTTGAACGCCACGCTGACCGAACAAATTCCGCTTAGCTTGTTCTCCCCAAATTAAATTTTGATTTAACAGAGCGCCGGATTCAATATTTTTGCTCGGCCAGACGCGCACGCTTGGCCCCACTTGTGCTTCTTCTCCCACGATGGACATTGAACCGACGACAGCACCTTCGAGGACGTGAGCGCGTCTGTCTACGCGGGTGCTCCGGCAAATCACGCAGGCCCTAAGATGAGCGTCTTCACCGACAATTGCTCCGTTCCAGACGATGGGACGTTTGAGGTTGGCGTCGGCCCCGACAGTCACGTTATCTCCGATCACTGTACCGGCATCGATTTTAACTCGGGCTCCAATTCGGCAATTGTTGCCGATCATGGCCGGTACTTCGACGATCGCGCTATCGTCAATAAAAGTATTCTGACCTACCCAAAGTCCCGAGCGAACTTCGTTGTAGTAGCTCAAATCCACTTTGACCTTTCCCCGCAGCGCGTCGTACTGAGCTTCCCGGTAAACATCCAACTGGCCGACATCGCACCAGTAACCCTCGGCGATGTAGCCGTACATCGGCTCGTTTTTTTCCAGTAGCAGGGGAAACAAGTCTTTCGAGAAGTCGCACTCCTGATTTGCCGGCAGGTAATCCAAGACCTCGGGTTCTAAAATGTAGGTGCCGATATTGACTGTATCGGAGAAAATTTCGCTGCTAGAAGGCTTTTCCAGAAAGCGACTGATGCGGTAATCTTCCTCGGTAATCACGACCCCGAATTCCATCGGGTTGGGAACGCGAGTTAAAACTAACGTGGCTTTGGATTGCTTGCTGCGGTGAAATTTGATCGCTGCCGTTAAGTCGAAGTCTGTAATGCTGTCGCCGCTGATGACCAGAAAAGTTTGATCGAGCAGTTCAGCAATATTTTTGACGCAACCAGCCGTACCCAGCGGTTGGTCTTCCTCCACAGCGTAAGTCATTTGAACGCCAAACTCTGCCCCGTCAGTAAAATATTCGCGCATGACATCGGGAAGGTAGTGCAGCGTCGCAATAATTTCCGTAATCTGATGCCTTTTTAGCAAATTAATAATGTGTTCTGCGATCGGGCGATTGAGAATCGGCACCATCGGTTTGGGCAAATCGCACGTCAGGGGTCTGAGCCTCGTTCCCGACCCCCCAGCCATTAGCACTGCACGCATAAAATCCTCCTTGCTTAGAAAGCTCTCTACCGCCATTGTCCGCTAGAAAAAGTTTGCCTGTTGTAATTCGTGGGCCACCAGCAATGAGTTCTTACTTAAATATCTTCGAGTAGTGACACGTCTGGGAAATCCCGTTCGGTCTGGCCGTCCCCCAACAGCAACCGATTTCAACCGAATTAGAACTTGTGGCATCGCACCAATCCCCCGGTCGAGCTCGGATTTGTAGGGGAGGTTGGGTAATACCAGTTAAAAAAAAGAATGCAACTGTAGGCCCGTGCTCGAAACCCTTATCTCATCAGTCATTCCCAATTCTTTAATTCTTCAATTCTTCAATCTAAAATGGTATAAGTCCTCAGAATCCTCGACTTTTGGCAGAAGTCCCTTCTTGCTTGCTCGGTGAAAGCTATTTCGGGGGTGTTATTTTTAAGTTTGTGGCCAGCGGGGATTTTGAAGTCTCTTTCTGAAGGTGGAATTATTACGGCTATCGGTGCGCTTTGGCATCTGATAAATGATAGATTAAGGGTAGCGCTTTGACTAGCTGACCCAAAATCCTATCCATTGCTTAGGGGTTTTTTAAATGAGTACGTTAATTAGCTTGGCATTGCTGATCGCTTACGGTGGCGGTATTTGGAAATTTTGGAATGGGTTCAATCGCACTAACTTCGACAGAAGTTTTGCAAATCGCCTGAAGCTCTCGCTGCTCTGGCCCGCGTTAATTTTTAATAAGCCTTACCGCCAAAACTTTACAAAAGCTCTCAAAGCTTCTAAAAGGTAATTCAAGAATGTCTAAAAAGTCCGAGCGCCCAGTAGCTGGTCAGGAGCAGACTTGGTTTGCTAAAGGAAAATCAGATAGCTGGCAAGTTTTACTGTCGCAAGTCGCTTCTCGATTCGATCGCGAATACCGGGGAGAAGCTTTCGCTTTACCCGAAGAAGTCGAAGCAATGCCGATTTTCCTAGAATCAGTTGCAGGAACTCTCCAAGCAAAAACAGTTTCTCCCTTCTGGAAAATTGCCAAACCTCAAAAAAATCAGCGCTGTTTAGACATTGGCTGCGGAGTCAGCTTTCTCATCTACCCTTGGCGGGATTGGGAGGCATATTTTTACGGTCAAGAAATCAGCAGCGCAGCGCGAGACGCCTTAAACGCTCGCGGCCCTCAGCTCAATTCTAAGCTGTTCAAAGGCGTAGAATGGGCTCCCGCTCACCAGTTAAATTACGAGGAGGCTCAGTTCGATTTATGCCTCGCTACAGGCTTTAGCTGTTACTATCCCATAGACTATTGGAGTATTGTCATGGGAGAAGTAAAGCGGGTACTAAAACCGGGCGGTCATTTTGTTTTTGATGTCCTCAACCCCGATGCTCCTCTAGCAGAAGATTGGGCAATTTTGGAAACTTATCGAGCCGGCGAAGTATTTTTAGAGACAATAGAAGATTGGGAAAAAATGATAAAAGCTGCGGGCGCTAAGGTAGTAAAAAAGCAAAGCGGCGACTTATTTCAAATGTATAAAGTTCAATACAATTGAGAGGTTAATGGGAATAGGTAATTAGCTTTGCAGTCAAAACTTCAATAGTCCAAAGCCTGGTCGGGCGGACGAAAAACAACTTCATTCTTATTGGAGAAAGTAGGGTACGTCAGCAAGGAAAAATTTGTTTGAGAACCAACAAATATTCAAGCTGACGCACCCTACTAACTACTAACTCACAATAGTCAAGCAAGCAGATTGGATATTACCCATTCCCCTACCGGATTGCCAATTACCGATGCCCAATTAATTTTCGGTAGCCGCAGGAGATGGCGCTGCTTCAGGCGACGGCGACACTTCGGTGGCAGGAGATGGCGACACTTCCGGGGCAGGAGATGGCGACACTTCGGCGGCAGGAGATGGCGCTGCTTCCGGCGAGGGCGACACTTCCGGGGCAGGAGATGGTGCAGCTTCGGGCTGCGGGGACTCTTCGGCGGCAGGAGATGGCGCAGCTTCCGGCTGCGGAGACTCTTCGGCGGCAGGAGAAGGCGCAGCTTCCGGCTGCGGGGATTCTTGGGCGGGTTGCGGTTGAGGAGAAGGCGACTGTTCCGCTGCTGGTTTCCGTTCAGGCGAGGGTGACGGTTGAGCCGCAGGCTTGGGTGCGGGCGACGACGGTTTGGCCCCTGGCTGCGGTTTTGTGGCCGGGGCCGGCGGCTTCTCAAACTGCGGTTTCACTTCAATAGGCGCTGGGGAGGGCGGCTGGCCGGTTGGTCTGCTGGGCACTGTCGGGGCGGGCGCTGGCTGCTGCTGGCCTGGTGGGTTGGGCCTGGTTGGTGTGACAGGAATGCCACTGCAAACTTTTTCGTCGTACTTAAACTCGACAGCCAGTTGGTAAAGCTTGTGCGTGCTGGCTGCTTCAAATGTTAGAGAAGGGCTAATAATCGCAATTTTAGCCGCATTGTCGAGAATACCGTAACCCGTGGGGACGATCGGCTGAGGCTCTGCCTTGAGCAAGCCTTGAGGGCTGACAACTGCTCCAAAAACAGCTCTTCCTTGGAGTTTTTCCGAGCAAGCTGTTACGGGATAAGGGACAGGCACAGGAGTCGGGCCCGTCATTTCCAAGTCAGGATAAGCCTTTTTGAATTTCTCAAACAAAGCAACATAGGTATTTGCAGCCGCCAGCAGTGTCTCTCTGTCGGTGGGTAAGTTTGAACCCGGTTCGCCGGACTGTCCTAGCTGTCGCTGTCCCTCTTCAAATTGTTGTCTCCTGATTCTTTCTTCGGGAGTTTCTGCGATGAGATTCCTTTTATTGGGATCTTTTTGAGTCAATTTTGGGACTCCATCGGGTCCCACATTCCTGCTAATGGGGAATTCCGGGGTAAAGACTGGAGCTCCGTCTGGAAATAGTGGTAGTCCCCCTCTACTGGCTATGATCTTTTTGAGCGTCTCTGCCTCATCTTCGGAGGCCCCACCGGGAAGCTGGGGCGCTTCACTCAGCGATGGTGGCGGCGGGATATTGCGATCGAAATTACCCGGTAAGGGCGGGAAAAGAAAACCGCTGGGAGGTACGGGTGGGATGATAGTCGGTGTTGTTGGCTGGGAGGGGGTTCTGACTGTTGGGGATGATGGAGTTTTGGGAGGTGGCGGGGCTGTTGCGGCCGTTAACGGCGGGAGAGAGGGATAAGGCAGAGGGGAAAAGAATCCAGGAGGGGGCATTCCCGGCGGCATGGCGGGCAAGTTGATGGTATCAGGTGGGGGGGGCAAGGGCGGGGCTAACTTTGGCGCGGGTCGAAGGGGAACTGGTGCGATCGAAAACGGCGTATTAGGTGCGATCGCAAACGGCTTATTTGACGCGCGCGGTGGTATGGTTTGTGGCAGGCGGCCGGCTTCTGCGGGAGTTAGTTCTACTAAGCCGACAGAACCGGGGATATTTTTTGAGGAATTTCCACCATAAATTATGTTTGAGAGCGTCGGGGCACTTACTCCGAAAACTCCGTGAAGGCTGACAGAAGCTAGGGCTGCCCACCAATAAGGCTGGCGCAGCGGTTCGGAAAGGGTGTTTGCTAGGGAGGAAGAGTCAGTCATGACTGTGGGCAATGGGGAATTGGTAATTGGTAATTGAGAATTGATATTGGGAATTGGAAGTTAATAGTTATTAATTGATATTTTTTTTGAGTGATTTTAAAAGTGGCGGTTGGGGAATTCAAAGGTTAAATTTTAGCACGGTCGGTATCGAAATTGCCCGATCGACTTTTATTGAGATTTCGCGACCCTCACATCAAGCACTCAAGCGTAGAAACCTGGTTTTATGCCTGGTTCCACGCTTGTATAGCAACCGCCAATAGGGTGAGGACGTTGTTAATTGCTCAAACATTGTTTTTCTTGCCTAATGCCTTTGGTCGAATCCTATAGCCGGTTTCTCAGTTATTGTTGAGAATGGTGAGCGGGGCGTCAGGCGGGCCGGACTGGGGCGATGGAAAAAACAGACTGCGCCGCTGCTATACCGTCTTTTTTCGGGTTCTGGGGCCTAATTATTTCATTACACACGATCGATCGAACGGATCGATCGGCGTTTCCAATTCGGTTACGAGATCAAAAAACTCAAAACTGATCGAGTTGCTGGGCGTTGTACGCGCCGGCTGTGGCGGCAATCTCAAAACTCCCTTGATTCACCAGCGATAGCGGTAATTTTTAAAAGGAGCTCCCTCGATGGTGAGCAAGTCGATGGGATAAATTGGAGCGCCGCTTGCCATATATTGAAACATTTCCCGAACTTCCTCTCCCCGCAACGACAACTGGTCTAATTCCTTGAGAGAATACCAGCCAGCGCACAAAGTATGCTCATCCGGCTTACTCTTGGGCGGCGTCTTATCTTGTGGACGAGCCACAAAAATGACTCGGAGGCGCACATTGCCCCTAGGCATCACTGTGTGCTCTACCCGGAGAATTCCCTCAACGATGATGGAAATGCCCGCTTCTTCGAGGGTATTACGCATAGCAGCTTCGAGCAAAGTCTCCCCTTTTTCCACTCGCCCTGCTGGGAGATACCACTGCTGCTCGTACTTGCGCTCTTGTACCAGTAGAAAACGGTCTTCTAAGTGAACGACAACTAGGGTAAAATACCATGTTTGAATCGGCTCGCGAGCCATAGAAGTAGATATTCCCTAAGCAAAAGGTTTAACGAGCGGCAGATGTTAGCAATCCAAAGGATGCTTCGGCAAGCGTCTTTGAACTTGAAAAACAGATCGTAGCACTCCGGCCGCAAAATCTAAAATCTAAAATCTAAAATCTAAAATTGACAATGCCATTACCAACCGTGATTTTACCAGGATATTTTGCTGCTGCTTCCGACTATCGCGAATTAGAAAAGTCTCTGGTCGATCGAGGTTTCCCAACAGTAACAGTGCCTCTGGGCAAGGGAGATTGGTTGCCGACTTTTGGCGGGCGGTCGATGGTGCCAATTTTGCGACAGCTCGATCGCACGGTCAAACAAATGTTACAGCAATACGCCGTTCCCCAGATCAATCTCGTTGGTCATTCCGCCGGCGGCTGGATTTCTCGCATCTATTTGGGCGAAAAGCCTTACACGATTCACGGCGACGTGCTTGAGGACGCGGGTTTGTGGGAAGCTCACCCTTATGTGAATACTTTAATCACTTTAGGCACGCCGCACGTCTCTCAAGAGCGCTGGACGCGCAAAAATCTAGATTTTGTCAAAATTCACTATCCGGGGGCTTTTCACCCGCAGGTGCGCTACGTGTGCGCTGCTGGGAAGGCTGTTTTTGGCAAGCGCGGTTTAGGGACTTGGCTGGCTTATAAAAGTTACGAGTTGACTGTGGGGAAAGGTGAAACTTGGGGAGATGGAATTACGCCGGTGGAAGCTGCTGTTTTGGACGGGGCCGAAAATCTGGTGTTGGAGGGGGTTTGGCATTCGCCTCGTTCTCCGGGGAAGTGGTACGGTTCGGCGGAGGTTTTGCCGACTTGGATTGAATATTTGCGTTAGAAACGAACCGCGAAGACGCGAAGGACGCGAAGGAAGAAGCAGAAGGTTTAAGGGAAGGATTTAGTTAAATATTTATATTAGGAGCGAGTTTAGTGCAACAAAACTCGCCCCCGCGATGCTATGCTTGCTTAAATTTTTATAGCTAACTGAATACATTGAAAAATATTTTATGTGGCATTATCGGTAAGATTCCGAAGTCGCTGCGGACAACACAATCAAATTAGAGGTTGGCTGGGGTGGAATTGGGCGACAATGCTACTTTGCGCTTGGACGCTGATAATGAATTTCAGCCGGATGCTTTGTGGAGAATTGATGCCGGAGGTCGATCGCAAATTAGGGATGATGATTATGTGCGATCGCACTCCGTAGAATCATCGCAGTCTTTGGTATTTGGTGTGAGGGGCGATCGCTCTTTTTTTACTCAGGCCTCGCTATCCGTACAATCATCGGATTGTTTGGTATTTGGTGTGAGGGGCGATCGCTCTTTATGCGTCATATCGTTTCCGGTTGCATCGGAATAATAAAATCGAGTCAACAGTTAACGCTCAACCATTCAGTTTTGCGACTCGCCCGTCAACATTCAACAGTCAACAGTCAACAGTCAACAGTCAACAATAATTCCGGTGCAACCGGAATTGATATCATGGGGCGATCGCTATTAGGGCAATCATCGCATTGGAATGGTAGAAATGGGTAAGATTGTGAGTGGAAAAAGAGGTTGGGTTTCATTGAATCAACCCAACCTACCAGCTCATAAATCAATCCTGCCTCGGTGATTTGTTCTTCTCCAATGTTCTTTGCTGCTCTCTTGCTGCCTCATCTTCCGGTTGATATATGCTCGATTTACCTGATGCGGTTAATCCCAGAAGTCCACCCAGTACCAATGCTGCTATTTCAAAATACTTTGAGCAAACAGGATTGTCTCTAAAAATGATTTGGGGTTGAGTTCCAGCAGGTCTTGAAGTAACTGGGGGGTATTCTACTTGCACTACACAAATTTTATCACTCTTGAGAGTGATCGCAAGAGCACCAATAATCACAACCAAAGCAATAATAGGACGCATCCCATTATGATCTAAGAACTTAATCAGCCCGTTCATATCTTTACACCATGCCCTAATACTCAATATGCGACTTAATACACTATTACAGGGGTTAAACGTAAACGACAAGCGTTTAATCCCTCAATTTACTTTTTAATGTTTCTCGTATGGTTCTTAGAAATCAGGATAGTTTTTATAAAAAAAAGTTCAATTTTCTTCACAATTTGCAAAATTTTTACTCGGTTTAAATTTATTTTGTACAGTGTTGTACAATTTTGTTAAAAAGTGCTTTAATATACAAAATTCTCACATCTTGCTAGCCAGAGGAATCTTAAAGAAGTGTTAACCCTCCCCGGCCGAGCGCATAGTTTTCGAGAAAACAGGTCAGCACCTTGACGATTTACAAGCAGTGGTACTGCGGGGAACTCTACAACGCGAGACATACAAAGAAATAGCGACAGACTTTGACTGTTCTGAAAGCCACATCAGGGAAATCAGCTCGGAATTATGGCAATTACTTTCAGACGAGTTTGGGGAAAAAGTCAGTAAATCGAATTTTCGCTCCACAATGGAGAGGTCACAAAACTCTAATGTTGTAAACTTTGCACAAGATGTTGTAGTGAGCAGTATTTTCAATATTTGCGGACAAGCTAGACACCCACCAGAACTACCAAACTCACAGCCACCAAGTCAGGAAACATCTAACTCAAAACAAATTAAAGCTCTACATCAAGATTTAAGCGAAATGCCGGAATTGGGTGATTTCTTCGATCGCACCCCCGAACTCAACACCCTCACCAGATGGATTTTACAACCCACATTCCGCACCCCCAACTGGCACATACGCGGATTGAGGAGGTAAAAGTGAATCATCCGAGATAATAATGAGTAAAAACACCCAAAAATTTGTGCAACTATCGCATCATGCAGTTAGGCATCCCTAAAAATTGACGTGAGGCCATGAATTAAATCTTCTTAACCCATAAAACGTCAAAAATTAGACCATTAACAACTATTAATTGCCAGCATATCGCCCGCATTATGACAATAATACATCACTGCTGATTCAACACTTATTTAAATGTAAGTTAGTTTTATCAATCAATATTCAACTTCATTTCACAACAAGAAATAATAAGACCGACAGGTGACTGGAAACAAATTTAATATAGCCAACCGTTCCGATG
>JACJNV010000221.1 GCA_014695175.1 Microcoleus sp. FACHB-DQ6
CCTGAATTTTATCGACTACTTTAATCACACAATGGCTAAACCTTTTAAGTGGACATATAAGGGCAAAGTTTTGGCTATTTAATGGTCTGCTTATTTTCGCCGTGCTGTACTAGTACAAGGTTTAACCACCAAGGCGCTGCTGGAAAAATTGGGGTTGTTGAGCAACCAGGAGTTGCGCCAGGAGTATCTAGAGGCGATCGCCCAACGTGTTGCTCTCAATCGGGTTCTCAAGTATCTATCTGAAGTATCGGGCGATCGTAAAATCGAGCCTGAGTTTTCCAATCATCTCGTGAGTCAGCTTCAAGAAAAATTAAACTTGCTGCAAGCAGAAATCAACCAAATGTACGATCGATCTCCTGAACTGCGGCAGATGACTATCGACAAACTCGAAGGGGATTTGCAGGCAATAGAGGCTGATACTTATGCTGAATTTGTGCGATCGGGTCAATTGAAGGAGCTGCCTATTTCTGTGTTGCAGCAATGTTTTAAAGAGCGGAATGAGAAAATTGTTTCTTAATAGGATGTTTGTAGGGATAATCCCCGTGATTGTCCCGCTAATGTGGAAATTTTGCGTAAGTCCTAAAACCATCAAATTTCTCGTTCCTTGTTAGATTCCCTGTTGGCAATCAAAAATAGTCCGAATTGTTGATGCGCGGACATGGTATAATTCCTGATATTGTAGGGTTCGTCACCCTACGATAATTTGAATATGAGCTAGATCATAGAAAGATTTGGGAGGATTTGGGAAACTGAGAGTAAGGTTAAATAGGAGGTCAATTTAATGACCAATACTGCTCTCAATTTTAAGACTGCACCCGGACATGAAGTTCTGGCCGCGGCGGGTAAGAAAATGCTGAGGCCGGGGGGGAAACTTGCTACGGAACAGTTATTTGAATGGGCGGATTTTCAACCGGGCGAGACTGTTTTGGAGTTGGCTGCTAGTTTTGGATATAGTTCGATCGCCCTTGTTGAACGTTTTGGCGTAAAAGTAGTGGGAGTTGAGAAAAATCCCGAGAGTGTGGCCCGGGCTCGTGCTAATGTTGCAGCAGCGGGTTTGAGCGATCGAGTGGAAATTGTGGAAGGAGATACTTTTCACTTGGATCGGATTTCCCAAGAGTTTGATTGGGTGTTGGCTGAAGCTATCCTGACAATGCAGTCGCCGTCAGGGAAAGCTAAAATTGTATCGGGAATTTGCGATCGTTTAAAACCAGGCGGCAAGTTTCTCTCTCACGAACTTTTAGCTAGAAACCGAGAATCTGAAATTCACAAAGCTTTATCAGAAGTGACTCGGGCTAATTCAACGCCTTTGTCTGAGTCTGGCTGGATTGCTGTTTACCAAAACGCGGGTTTGCAAGTAGAAAAGTGTCAAACCGGGGCGATGGGGCTCCTTAACTTAGCGCGAATGCTGCAAGATGAAGGGTTTGTGGGTACTGTGCGGATTTTGTGGAATATATTAACTCGATCGCAAATTCGCGATCGTATCTTAGCAATGCGTCGAGTTTTCCAGCATTACCAACAGGATCTAGGCTACATCGTTATCTCTGCCAAAAAACAATCTTAACCCAGTCAATCGATTTTCGATTTACGAGGGAAGAAAGTGAAGCCACTGATAAATTCGGGGCTTGTGACCAAATTAATTAATTGTCAAAAACTATGACTACTACTCTTTTACCGCTACAATCTTCAGCTATCCAACTCCGAGACGCAATTGAATATCCCGCCGCCGGAGTGTCGAGCAAAGTTTTAATCAAAGACAATAATTGTCAGTACAATTTACTTTGTCTGGCTGCTGGTAGCGAGGTTTCCGAACACTCTTCGCCGCGCAATGCCACAGTTAATGTCATCGAAGGAAAGGGGATTTTGACTCTAGAAGGCAAAGATATTGTCTTGGAACCGGGGGTGTTTGTTTTTCTGCCCGCCCGCGCCCTCCACGCTTTGAAAGCTGAACAAAATTTGGCATTTATCTTGACGCTTTCTGAGGCTAAATAATTTCCGCAATATTGCTGTAGGGGCGGGTTTTACGAACTATAATTGCCTAAAATCAATAATCTCATAAACCCGCCCCGATTCACAGATTGTCGGGGGCGGGTTTATATAGATAGTGAGTTGCAGTCAAATATTGTTTGTGAAACCCGCCCCTTGTATCTTAAAAGAGTGAGTCAGTCGATCGCCACGTCATTGATTAGATCATACCGACAATCAGGCGATTGAGCCGACAATCAGGCGATCGTACCGACA
>JACJNV010000222.1 GCA_014695175.1 Microcoleus sp. FACHB-DQ6
CGATCGGCAAATAATGCAGGGGATACTCCAGTTGACTGTAAGCATCAAGGAGAATCCGAGTTTTGGTGGAACTGCCGCTGCCGAGTTCGACGATTTCGCAGGGGCCAGTTAAATTTGCGATCGCCCCCGCGCACTCCTGCAAAATAGCCGTCTCAGTGCGTGTCAGGTAGTATTCTGGCAACTGGCAAATCAACTCGAACAGGTTGGAGCCGCGATCGTCGTAGAAATACTTTGGAGGCAGGCATTTGGGGGTTTGAGTCAACCCGCTAACTACATCGCTGCCAGCATTGATTTCTGCGGGTGTCAGTGCCGCAGCGCTCACCAGTCGCTCTAAGTGCAGCCGGTTTTCCTTCGTTAAGGCTGAGTTTGTCGTGTCGGACAGTCTTGGGGATTTCATAAAGTAATTTTTAGATGCACATATCGGTATAGCACGCAGTCGCGTTGCCAAATATCGCGCTCAAGTCAGATTTTTCATGCCATATCGGTTATGTTTTGTCTCACGCGAGGGCGATCGCATCCACAATTAAAACTTAAATTTTATACACAAAATTTATTGAATACTTAACCAAACTTGTTTTCTTTGAGCTTGTTACATGGAAAAAAGTTGGGCATTTCACAAACAATTTTTTTTCCCAATTCCCTCTCCAGCCATTTATCTGATGTTGGTCAAAAAAGCTTTATAATACCAGTATTAAGGAATTTGTTCATCTGAAAAGTCCGATGAATAAATTCCTCACTATGAACAAACTTGATGGTAATTATAATTACCTAGCGAACTACTTAGCGCAGCGAAAACCCGCAATAATTTGCCGCACGCCCGGATAGTACCAATTCCGAAAGGTCGATCGCAGCGCCTGCGGAAAAGTCGCCCAACTCCCGCCTTTCAAAACCCGGTGTTCTCCATCAAAATAAACTTGAGAATATCCCCTGTAAGGATAACTTTCAAATCCCGGATAGGCGTCAAAAGTTGAACCAGTCCACTCCCAAACATTGCCTAACATATCGCAGCAACCAGCCGCACTTGCTCCTTTGGGAAAGGCATCAACTGGCGAGGTATTGGCAATATTATTGCCGTGATTGCACAGGCTGCCGTTTGGCGGTTCTTCTCCCCAAGGATAGATGCGATATGTTTGATTTGTGGCATCCCAAGTGGCAGCTTTTTCCCATTCGGCTTCCGATGGCAAACGCTTGCCGATAAAGTTGCAGTAAGCTTCGGCTTCGTACCAACTGACACCGCAAACTGGATGGTTGTTAAAAGCTGGATTTTCTGACCAGTAAAGCGGTCGAGAGACGGCTTCGCCTTGCAGCCATTTCCAGCCGTCGGCTGACCACCAATCAGGGTTTTGATAGCCGCCGGATTCCATGAAATCTCGGTATTGACGGCAAGTGACGGGATAGCGATCGATCGAGTATGCTTCTAAATAACACAGGTGGCGCGATCGCTCGTTATCCAAAGCCTCAGCAGCATCGCTTCCCATGTAAAATTCCCCGCCCGGAATTTCAATCGCCGAATCGGTAAGTGGGCATCGGGAATTGGGAATTGGGAATTGGGCATTGGGCATTGGGAATTTCTGCTGCTTTATTCCTCGCTTTATTCCTCTCTGTTGTAGAGAATTAATCCGTGTATCCGTGTCCAAATCCGTGTCGTGCCTTCCTTCCTTCTTCCTTTGCATTTGCAACACGAAAGCAACAGTTTCGCAGTGCTGGCTTTCGTGCTGAATAATAAACCGCCAGAGACGTTCTTGCTCCTCGATCGGCGCTACTTCCAAATAATCTAACACCTTTTTTCTCACCGCGTCCAGGTATAATTCAACTTCAGGTAACGTCGGCAGAAAAACCCGTTGTTTTTTCGGCAAAATATCAGCAGCAAAGAGTTGGTGATACTGAGGAAAGACTGGCTTCAACCCAGCACACCGCTGCAACAGCCACAAATCCTCAGTATAAGCAATGTGACCTAAGTGCCAGCCAACTGGACTGAAATCAGGATGAGCTTGACGGCAAAAAGTATCATAATCGATGTCTGCAAATAGCTTGAAAGTGCCGTTGCGACACTGCTGCAAATCGCGATAAATTGCCTCTCTACAAGATTGGATAGATTTGGATATCACGGTCTACTCCGGTACTGATAATGCTCTGGACTGGACACTCGTGCCAATTGCCAGCAAATAAAGGTTCAGAAGCAATGATGACAGAATCCGGGAAATTTAAATCGTCTCGCAGCCAATAGAGGGAAGGAGGGGTTTTTTGGGAAGCAAAGCGAGAGGCAACGAGCTGGTGTCCGTCGCTGATAATTATATTAGCTGAAAATTCTACTTGGTGAAAGTTTGCTAGCTCTGCCAAAGTTTTCAGCGAGTTTTGCAAAGCAGCTTCTAGAGTGAGATTTCCGGCTGTCAATTCATTGACAAAAAAGCCAAAAATATGCTCGGAATCTGTAGTACCGTTAATTGATTGATAAAGCGTATCGCTGAGCCGATCGCGAATTGGTCTGTAAAGAGTTTGCCGAAAATTCTTCACGAAGCCGTTGTGTACGAACAGCAGGCGATCGTTCTGAAACGGCTGACAGTTGCTCAAGTCTACAGCTTGTCCTGAAGTTGCACTGCGAACATATCCGATCGCGCATCCAGATTCAACGTATCGACTGATACTCGGAAGGTTAACGTCGCTCCAAATTGGCTGTACATTTTTATAAGTAAACGGGTCAGTATCTAGGTGCGGGTGATACCAACCAAGACCAAAACCGTCAGCATTGAGTACGCCAGAAGTCATTTCGCGGGGTTCGTAACTCTGCACAATTAGGGAATGTTCCGGCTTGTACAGAATAGCATCGAGTAAAATCGGCTCCCCGAGGTAGCCAAGCAAACGGCACATAAAATTTTTGCAGCAATTTGATTAGCATTGTAAGTCATTAGCCGAAAAATTGCCCGATCGCCCATCTTCAGCCGTGGGAACAAGGTTTTTTGTAGGCCGCTGCCAGCATCGCAGTACAAACGATACAGTTAAGGTAGAACCCCTGCAGCACAAGGAGACTCTTGAATGTTCCTCGACGAACTCATCCCAATGGCGAAAGAATTGATCGAACAGCCGATCGCCTTCGCGGGCGGATTTTTATCTGGCCTGCTTCGACTCAACCTTCACGAAGATCCCGTTAAAAGCTGGATCGACGAGCAAGCTGGTTCAACTTCCTACACTACTCCCCCAGCCGAACCCACGAACGGTAAAAGCACGGGGCCTCAGTCAATCTCGATCGACTAAGGAAAAGCAGTAATATCCTCCCAACGCCAAACTGATTACAGTTATGGCGTGGGCTTCCAAACTTCACAGTTTGGCTTTTCGCGTTTTTCCCTTACGGGATTTCCACACTTGGCTAGACTTAATTTCTCCGTGCCCGCTAGAAAGTCTGCACAGACACTTTCGATTCCCGCATAGCCTTTCTCAGATAGATAAAGTACAATAACAGCAGTGTGTAAACCAGTTTTAAATATCTTGCTTAGAAACTCAACCTTAGAAAGTTGACGGAATGCAAACTCTATCGCCTTTCCTAATTATTGATAATTTGTTGTGTTGATAAAACTGAAAATATATTTAAGTTTTGACCATCACTTCTCAGGTTTGTGATAAATCGGACAAAGGGGGCGACAAGTATATTACTTTCGCCCTTTTTATTGATTACTTTCTTTACTTGTTTTGTCTATTTCTATGACCCTTCTCCCTCACTACCCAAGCATTTTTCCCTAGTTATGGTAGGTTTTCGTAGCATAATAGCCTCAAATGTAATTGTATCCTTTTACTTAAACTCACTTATATTATAACTTTATTGATTGTTATATAAAGTGGTTGTAAAAATTATTTTCACAGGTTTGTTAGTTTTTTTTTTACCCATTGAACTTTTTCTTGAGATAGTTAAGAATGAAGTTATTCAATAGTTGAATTCTTTTTATTTGCCCTCGGCGCTAAAATTAGCAGTTGTTCGGTCTTAATTTTGCACGATCGCATAAATTAGCTCGCTGAGCAATATTTTTGGTTTTAGGAGCCGGTTTAAGTAATTTTGTTACAAAACTGAGAACTCCCAAAAAACAGTTAGGTATGAATTTTTGTGAGATTGCTTCCGTAATGATAAACATCGATAATTTCTTGTCAAAAATCAAGATAATCAGCTTTCATTGCTAGTAATGTATGATGTTTTCAAGGCTTGGCAAACAAACGTGCTGTGAGTGGAGGGGGCGTCTCCTCCACTTATGGTGATGCTGTGACTCTTGAGCGAATCATAGTTCATTTATCTTATATTTTATATTTTACCGTTATAAATTAGTCAACAATAGGATACCTCATCTGCCTCACAAAGGCTATATCTCTGAACTCCAAACTTAATTATAATCTTACCACTTTTTATAATTGGCGTGGGCAGGCTTGGTTTGTGTAAAGCCAGGTTTTAAGCTGTAGACTAAAGGGGTTTATAAAAATGAATTCAGCAGGATGACAACCAAAAAGCTACCGTAACTGCGTCGTCACCCAAAATCGATAGCGACTTTCAGGATCGGGAGTTACCGATCAATTAATTACTAATTTTAAAATGTCAAATCTCAAAGGTAAAATCCTAATAGGTAGTTGCTCTACCTGAGAAAAGCTATAATATACAAGATATGTTGAGGATGGCAGCGAGGATAACTGTAGTAGAAGGAAGCAGAAATAGTATGTTGAGAAAAATGAATTTACAAACCAGACTGATCGGCGCCTTTCTGATTATGGGACTTTTAGTATTTTTAGTTGCCTGGGTAGGATGGAACTCAACATCTAATCTCAGTCAACACATAGATACTATAGGTAAAAATAATTTACAGAGTATTGAAGCATTATGGAAAATTAACGAGGGACAAACCCAAATTGAGTCATCCGAGAGAGCGCTAATTAATCCGGCGCTCAGTCAAGCAGAAAGGCAAGAAGCATTAAACAGAATCGACAAGGCTTGGGAGCAGATTCAAGATGGGTTTAAAGCATACGAAGTCATTCCACGTATCTCAGAGGAAGACGCACTCTATAAACAAATGCTTAAGTATTGGGAGCCGTGGAAGCAGGAAGATCAAGAATTCCTGCGAATTAATCAAGAATTTGAGAAAGTGGGAATTTTGGATCCTTTGGGCTTGCAGCTAAACCTAATTAATCAAGGTAAAAGTAATTCGCCAGAAATGGCAAGAGCCAAAACAGCTAGTAACCTTTTGAATAAACTTAGTCAGCAATATAAGGTAATTCGCCTTGAATATATAAAAACCGGAAAAGCAAACTTAGCAGTAATTGAATCCAACAAAAAGCAAGCAGACGACGCTTATAAATTTGCCCAAAATGATATTAGGGATACTCAATTTGCTGTATTATTGGGTATGACAGTTGGACCGCTAACAGCGATTAGTTTAGGAATAGCTTTAAGCATAGCGATCGCCAAACCTTTAGATAAAGCCCTGAAAGGTATTATTAATATGATTGTCAGTTCTTCTACCGAGATCGCTGCTACAATTGAGCAACAGGAACGTATTGCTGTACAACAAGCTGCTTCTGTTAATCAAACAACTACCACAATGGATGAATTGGGCGCATCATCGAGGCAATCAGCTATGCAAGCCGAGTCAGCCCTTGAGAATGCGAGTAATGTCTTAAACATGGCAGCAGAAGGCAGTAAAGTGGTGCATAAAACCCAGCAGGGAATGTTGAGTTTGACGGAAAAAGTCGGAGCTATCGCCGAGCAAGTTTTACATTTGAGCCAGCAAACCAATCAGATTGCTAATATTACCAATTTAGTCAGCGATTTGGCTAATCAAACTAATATGCTGGCAATTAACGCTACAGTGGAAGCAGTACGCAGCGGAGAACAAGGAAAGGGGTTTGGGGTGGTGGCGAGGGAAATTCGCCGACTCGCAGATGAAAGCAAAAAATCGTCGGCTCAGATTAATGATTTAGTAAACGATATTAAGAATGCCATTAATAAGACAGTGATGGTAACAGATGAGGGCAAAAAAACTTTAGATAATAGCCTGAAATTGACTGAAGGTACGGCGGATAATTTTAGCAATGTTGCTAATGCTATTAACAGTGTTGTTGTCAGCAGTCAGCAAATTTATCTCAATACCAAACAGCAGGCGATCGCTATTGAGCAAGTGGTAGATGCGATGAATCTTCTGAATAAAGGAGCAACGGAAACAGCCAGCGGTATTACCCAAAGTCGAATTGGCACTCAAACACTTAACAAAGCTGCTTTAAATCTCACATCCTTAGTTTAATTGAGAAAAGTAATATCCTAAACGGGGCATTAAACAGATGGAGAGAAAATTTGTCCCATTCCTCATTTCCAATTTGCAATTCCAAATTTGATCCCAGGATTGAAGGTGACATCTCCCCCTTTAGGAAAGGGCTGGGGAGAGGTGAAGTAGGTTTCCTCAAAGGGCTGTCTAGATGTGTATAGCAATTCTCAAGTGAATGAGGTACAGATTTAAATTGTAGATTAAAGAATGGCAGAAGTGGGGAATTGCTGGGGGGGTGACAAAGAGGTTTAGGAGATAGACGCAATCAGGGTTGCAGCCCGTATACCCTGTTGATAAAAGCGACGTTTATTTCGAGTTAACTTCATTAACTGTTGAATTTCTAATGAATGCCGATCGAGATAATCAACCCACTGTTCTCCATCCTTACCAACGCCAAATGTACTCCGTCTACGGTATTTTTTTCTCGGTTCACAGCGGCGAGATACATATTTTTGTACCTGCTTTTGGTGAATTTCAATGCCTTGAAATATCGCTGAAGTGTAGGCGATAGCCATTAACAGAATCATCTTAATCAGTCGGTCTCCCCTTAAACCACTCCCTTCTAGATTATAACCTCCACTCTTGCAATCTCGGAACATTTCTTCAATTCCCATTCGCTGTTTATAAGCGGAGAGCGCGAAGGGCAACGAGCCTAAATCTGTTAAAATAAACCATGCGTCTTTTACTTTCCTTCCCCGATAATTGCGTTTCCATTTACAAGCAATATCAAATCCTGCTACTGGCTGCGTTTTTCTGACTCTAATTCCTTGAAAATATAAGGAAGTTCCACAGGATGAATCCTAATTGGTCTAAACGTTGCCAAATTAAGTTTTCTGTTTCCAAACAATGATTCTTTTTCAGTCTTAAGCAAAAAGATACACCCACTGTCTTGAGCCAGTTTCCCAAGTCTACAGAACAAAATTCTCGATCGCCCAAAACGATCACTTTATATTCTTTAAACAAGGGTAAAACTTGTTCGAGAGCGAGGGTTTGTTCTTGTAAATTACTGCTTCCTAATTTTGGTAACAAACACCAGTATAATGGAATGGCTCTTTTCTGCCAAATTAGGGCGATCGTAAACAGATTGATACAGCCCCATTGAGTCCGATCGATCGCCACTGATAGGGTTTGTCCCACAGAGCAATAA
>JACJNV010000223.1 GCA_014695175.1 Microcoleus sp. FACHB-DQ6
CCAACCGCGAGTTACCGTAATCCCTCCAAACGGCGATGTCCATTTAATCGCAGGTTTGCCGCCGACTTGAATTTCCTCCACTCTAAACCCTTTCATTTTCATCGTTTCATCAAGCTGTTTCAGGGATTTGTTGGCTGCGCCCCGGTTGTTTGTTTCCACCATAAATACAAATCCGGCCGCAAATTTGTCTCTGGGATTCTGGGCGGGCGCTGGTATTAATGATAGAGAAAATTCTCCCGCCATCCAGTTCATCAAGTCTTTATCTAAATCCATGCCCGTAGTGGATTTTAAACCTGTGCGTAAAACTTGGGGATTAATCGGGGAAATCGGGTTTGCCTCGGCTCCCAATACGTAGTCTTGCCACAAACGCTGCAAGTTGCCGCCGGATACCATCATTATTGTATTGCTTGGCAGGCGGTCAACCATTTTTAGAGCATTGTTTTCTACTGCTATCCTTCTGGTAGAATCTGGTTTTAGCCAAGAGACTGATTTGAATCCAATTCCTTCTGGCTCCAGGGTCGCTGTGGTGGCAAATCCCTGATTTTGTTGCAGTTTTTCGAGGTTTTCTGGCGAAATTTCACGGGCTGAGTTGGCGGCGGCATAGGCGGCGGCAACGGGCATATTGACGTAGATTTGACCGAAGGCGCCCGGACTTTTTATTTTGTCTATGGCGCCTGAATAGCCAGGGGTTTTTGCTAGGGAAGGTTCGCCTTTGTAGGTGTCGATTATTCTGTCTGTAGCGCTAGGATCTGTGGTGACTGCTAGATATTTTGTGCCGAGTACCGCGACGGAGAAATTGCGATCGGGTACGCCTTGAGTTTCTGTGACTTGCACGCCTTTATAATTACGCTCAACAATTTTTCCTTGGCTGAGAGGCCTGGGTTTTGCTAATAATTCTTTGGCTTTGAGCGGGTTGGCAATTGGCAGGATAATTGCCACTGACTGTTGAATTGGCGGAGATGGGGGCGTATTGGGTGGGGGCGGGGGGGCTGGTATAGCTATTTTGTTGCGGAGAAAAGCCACCATTGCTGTGTTACCCACCCAGGGTTGAATGTCTTGCTGGTAGGCGTAGCCGTTGCTTGTGAGAATGCGATCGCGCATTTCGCTTAAAAACCTCTCAAACGAAGCTTTTGACTCGGGCGTGCCAAACTCTCGCAGTCTATTCCACTGCGATTGATCGGTGCTGATGGATAGGGCCATCATCGTATCTTGCGGGACAACGGTTGCCCCCGCCGGCAAATCTTTGGCGGGCCCACGGGAGATGACGAGGTAGTAGGTGACAAAGCCTAAACCGATCAGAAGTGTGGCGGCTCCGATCGTAAACAGCAGGGAAGATTTATCTTTCTTAAACATTATTCGTAAGGTTCGGGTGCTCGCAACATGATAGATTATTTTCTTGGCTCATGTAACAGATACACTAGCAGATACATTTAACCGGGCAAATCGTTGACTGTTGACTGTTGACTGTTGACTGTTGACTGTTGACTGTTGACTGTTGACTGTTCACTGTGAGCCGAAAAACAGAAAATTGTGCTTATATTTGGTGGCAGATTGAAGTAGACTTTACCAGAACGATGCTACCGGATTTGATATAAGTCCGTGGAAGGAAAACCCACACAAAAAATGTGGCAAGACTTTTGTGAAATGGTATTAATTGAATCAGTTTCTAGCCTTAAAGTCTTTAAAGATAGTTTGAAACGAGTACATCAGCCGGTGCACATCGTTTGTGGCTCTCGGAAAAATGTTGAGTTCCCATTTTTTGCGAGCGGTAGTTAGCAGTTTTGCTACGGGTTGGGAGTAACTGTTAGAAATAAAATAGCTGCCGCCTTCGTAGCGAATGTCTGAGGCTAAGCCGATAAAAGCACCAGCCATTTCTAGTTTAAGTTCTGAGGTGCAGTGCTGAGATTTTACTGCTAAAATTACTTGCGAGTGCCGGGGTTCGCGGTTGAGCAAGCGGCAGATATTCGCTTCTTTTTGGGACAAAATTAAAACGTTGCAGTTGTGCAGAACTCCGGCTCTACCTTGGACTTTTACTCCTAGGTGAACTTCCAGGGCTGGTTTGTCGGGAAATTCCACAACAGCATGAGTGTATGGATGTGCAGTTCCGTGGATTTTTCCCGCTGTTTTTCTAAATGTTAAATATTTCGGTGTT
>JACJNV010000224.1 GCA_014695175.1 Microcoleus sp. FACHB-DQ6
CATCTATCACTACTTTTGCCATAACTCGTTTCTACGTTTGGGGATTCTTGAGTACCTTGGCGGTAAGTATGAACTATTTTTAATTGGCTCCCTTGCCATAGGTTATCAGGATGTGGCGGAAAGAAATTACTAAATTTATAGTCTTCTTCTGTTTCGTTTGCTGGTTGAAAGCAACAGGCTAGCACATGAAGAATAGTTGATTTTCCATAACCATTCGGTCCCAAAATCGCCGTAACATTTTTTGTTTCAAATGAAATACAAAGCTCTCTGATATTTTTAATTTTTAAAATCTCTAGTTGGTGTAAGCGTTGCTGAGAAATATTCATACACTATTCTCCAGTCTAGCGCTTTTTACAATATCGATACTCAAGGGCCTATTATCACTAAACCCAGCCTCTTTAGAAAATACAATATCACCCACTGGGGGAGGAGTAATAAATGGAAGTTGACCTTCTTCCATCTCTAGTTGTCGATCGGTTTTCCGTGGTTTTTTGCGTTTTGCTTTTCTTCCCATACCAAATGTTCACTGCGGTGTTGCTTATAATTATAACCAGAAATTGTGCTCAAATATTAAAGCAGCCGTAGTGTTTCGACGAAGGGAAATTCCTCGAAACCCAGTCCCCCGCCGCGATCGCCCACAGAACCGGGAGTCCGGGAACTTCCGTCGGAAACGTACCGTATCCATCCCTCGGGTAAAGGCAAACGTCTCGCACTTAACAAACTTACCGCAGCGGGACAAAGTTATAGCCAGTGCTTCCTCCTTGTTTAACTTGCACTAAAATCGGCTTGCCAGCGCGATCGCCCGTGGGCAAAAACCTCACATCCTCGCTCGATCCTGCTGTCGAAAAACTCGCATTTCTGAGTGCTTGTTGCAATCCTTCCCGCGTATTGCTTTGCCGCAAGCCAGCGATCACAGCTTGAGTCGCGTCAAAACTCGTTGCTGTTCGCCAATTCACAATGCCTCCCCAACGCTGGCGGGCATTTTCTGGGAAACGGCTACCGGGATTAGTTTCAGGATGCCAGGGAACGGGCAAAACAAGCCCGTCAACGTCTTTTTGCCCATCTTTTAAAGTTTGAAAGGTGTAGAGCGTAGTGCTGCCGTAGAGTGGCAATTTGCCTCGACTGATGCGAGCCAGAGAGATGGCACGGTCAATGCGATCGATGTGGGGTGCTAGCATCAATCCTTGTGCACCTTTGCTGACAGCATCGGCGATCGCACTTTCGGGATTAAAAGAGGGTAATGAAAAGTCGCAAACAGTAGGAACTAATTTGCCTCCAGCAGCAGTAAGAGAGGCCACAAATTCATCTTTAAATGATATGTTATCCGGTGCTTGGGAGTCATAACAAACCGCAATATTAGTTGTGCGTTCTGTTCTAACTACATATTCTGCTAAGGGAGCAGCCATTAAGCTAATATTGGGTACTGTCCGAAAGATGTAGCTGCCAAATCCTGATAGATTATTGGCAAAGCTCGTCGGTGTAACCATTACCAGTTTTTCTTGCTGATAGATCGGAGCCGCTTCGAGAGATGCGTTGCTAGCATTGTGTCCAATTACTGCTAGTATACTCGGATCTTTTGTCAATGTCTTTGCAGCTTCTCTGACCACTTCTGGACTGTTGTCATCGTTGACAATTTCTACTTGCAGTTTGGCGCCGTTTATGCTGCCGCTAGTATTGATTTCATCCTGAGCTTGGGCGACACCTCGGAGGATTTCTTGGGCGACATTGGGGTTGCTACCAATGGGGACGCTGACAGCAATTTTCAAGGAAGAACCATTGCTGGCTCGGGCATTATTCAAATAAATAAGGGTTTCCGGGTCGTTGCGATTTTGTTGCAGCGATTTCTGAAAATATTGTGCGGCAGCTTGGTAATTTCCCTCACCAAAAGCTTGAACTCCTGCTTGTTTGTCAGGTGTTGCGTATGATGTCAGCAATATCTGATTTCCTAAACTGATACGATTGGCGATCGCTCCGGGTGCGATCGTTGTCGGTGTAGATGTAGATGTAGGTGTATTTGAAGTTTTGGCTTTCAATAAACCGGGAAGGAACTTGTATGCGCCAAACCCAATTAAGCCGATGGCAATAATAAAAACAATGGGCGGCGGGCTGTTTCTTTTGTTAGTATCTTGATACATGATTTTTTCTCGCTATTTTGATACTGTAATTATTCATTCAACTACTGTTCACGTCAATTCATATAATTCATTAATTAAGTTCATAAAAGTCATATTTGTAATAGCTGTTGCAGGAAGTGCGATCGCCCTTATTCAAATCCGGCCCGCTAAACTAACGAGAATACGAGAACTATCAACAATAGCCCTGGAGGCGCGGGTGCTCAGAAACCGGGTTTTTTGCCAGAATAGTTCGTTACAACCCCCAGATTCAGTAAAAACTCGGTTTCTTTGCTTGTGATGCGTAACTCCCGTTGATATTAACCGCCACCACCACCGCCACCACCACCGCCGCCACCGCCGCCACCGCCGCCACCGCCGCCACCGCCACCGCCACCGCCGCCACCGCCACCGCCACCGCCACCACCGCCATCATTGCTAATGACTGGAATTACTTCTTCGTACTCTTTATGGTAAGAGCAGTTTCCACAGTGATGCGTAACATACCCCTTTCCTGAAGTGCTAGTAGTTGCAGGAATCAAAACTTTATAAGTTCGTTTGAGCTTGAGCGTTTTGCACTCAGGGCATCGTTGATTTTCAAGAATAGATATTATACTTGCAATAGTGAGCACCGCGCCGGGAAACACCACAAAGATTAGTAGGTTAAAAATGCCGTCGTCGTCTTCTCCCGAAGAAGATTGAGCTTGGTTGCCAGTTTGTTGCCAACTAGGTTGAGGTATATTCAAAATTTGCTGAGGAAATGCGATTTGTACTTCTAATTCTTGTTCTGGTTGAATAGGCTGAGTTGCGACAAACTCAAATGTTTTAGGCTCTACTTGACGCCGAACAGCGGCTGTACCAAAATTAGTAAACGAGAGAACTTTTCCTGACAAAGCTTCTGGTAATTTCACCGTAACTTTTCCCGTATTAATCGGAGCTTTGCGACCTGCCGCAATGGCTTTCCAATAAACTAGAGTCTTCTCACCATCTACCTGCAATCCACCTACAACTCGATATTTGATGACAAAAGTATGTGATTCTGGCGCTTTTAATCGATGTTGCCAACGAATCCAAAGTTCATTGTTTTCAATCCCGGTGCTACTCGGAATTATTTGATTATTTTCTTGAACTGTGACATCTTTAATTTCATCTACCTTACCTAAAGGAATATAGCGATATCGTTCAGTGTTGTAGTCGGCTGTGAACACATATTTTTGGGTTTCTGTAACTAACATATCTCCGTTCGTCTGAACGTCGATGATGACGTTAATATTATCCCAGTAAAACGGTAGTTGTTGGGCGGCTGCATGAGTGACTGTGACCATAAATACGGTCAAAGAGGTCATTAACAAATAAAGTATTTTTTTGAACAGTCGTTTGTTCATAATATAATTCCCATAACAGCTATTGATTACAATTATTCAATAGGTTTCTTGTCAGGTCAATTCATAAAAATCATTACTTTAGTTCATAAAACTCATATTGATAAAATGAAGCTTGGGATGGTTGGCTTCTAGCTTGCACGGGCTAGAAGCCCATCTCACAATTCATTTAGAATTGCTAAGGTGGTGCACCTCTAATTTTGACAATCCTGTTTCTTGAAACCATGAGTGGGGTGGGCTTATAGCCAGCCCAAAAGTTTAATTAGATTAAAATACAACAGCTAACAAAGTTAAAACCGTACAGCCAAACACGGCTTCAAATATATATCTTCGCGAAGGTTTGTAAGGGTAAGAATTCCAAACGCGCAGTTCTCCATTAAAGCCGCGCGACGCTAAACTCAGCGAAACTTGACGGTAGTTTTCCAAAGTTCGCTGAAGCAATTGCCCGATTAAAATGCTTAAACTGTGCATTCCCCGCTTCCAAGTGCGGTAGCCGCAGCGCGAGTTTTGGGCGATCCAAAGTTCATCGGCGATCGCCAATAAGCTAAAAATAAACCGATACATTAGTAATAGCAGTTCCGTGACTAACTCTGGACAGCGTAATTGTCTGAGAATTTGCAAGGTTTCGGTAAATGGAACCGTCAAGAGGATGAAATACATACAGCTTGTCGATGCGAAGGCGCGGGCAAATAGCAGGCTCACTTGGTATATTCCCGTGCGGCTCACATACAGATAAAAAGTGCCGATGCTAATGCCGCAACCTTGCCAAATATCCCACTGAATTTCCTGGATTTGACTTAACTCAACCGCACCCATCGCCAAAGCAGGCAAACTTGTCAGCAAAAACATCAACGGTAGCGACAGCAACCGCAAATACAGTTTCCCCGGAATATCGGCATAGACGACGATCCACACGGTCAACCAAAGGCCGATCGACAATTGGACGATCGCCCCAGAAACGAGAGACAGAATTAAAAGGGCGATCGCAAAGGATAACTTGTGAGCTGGCGGCAACCCGCGCAAGCGATTGGTATAAGCCAGACTATCAATCTGATGATTCATTCCGACGGTTTATTATCAGACTGCTGCCGAGATTGCGATCGGCCTTTATACAACCCAATGACGTACCCAACTACGCCAGCCCCGATCGCCGCTTGAGACGCAAACAATAGACTGGAAATTTCGCTGCTAGCCGGCTCAAACAAATGATTGAACCAAGGTTTATAACCCGGTTGAATTTCGGTAATTGCTTTCTTAGCTTGGTCATCGGAACCGCCATATTCACCCCGCACAAAAACGAGAGGAAACGCTGCCATAACAATCACAGCACCAGCCAAAAGCCAATTTTGCCGCGAAGTAGATTGGTGATTTTTTGTAGGCTTTTGATTCACGGTTTATGACTCCTGTCTCAATAATTTCAAAGTTTCCAACTCCGGCTTCCCGTAAGAATGCAGCCAATTCCAGACCAATAGAGTCAGCAATCCCTCACTGATAGCCAGGGGTACTTGAGTAATAGCAAAGATGCCAGCAAACTTGAGAAACGAAGCCATAAAACCGCCACTTGCTGCCGGAAAAGCTAAGGCTAATTGAATCGAAGTCGTTACATAAGTCAGCAAATCTGCCAAAGCCGGCGCACAAAAAATTGCCGCCCGCTGGCTACCAGTTCGCAACAGCAATTGATAGATAAAATAGGCAGCGAAAGGGCCGACAATCGCCATCGAAAACATATTCGCTCCCAGCGTTGTCAAGCCACCATGCGCTAACAGTAACGTTTGAAACAACAAAACTAAAGCCCCCAGTACAGCCATCACCGAAGGGCCGAACAAAATTGCACCCAAACCCGTACCCGTCGGGTGAGAACAACTGCCCGTTACCGAAGGAATTTTTAAAGCAGAAAGCACAAAAGTAAACGCACCCGCCAAAGCAAGCAATAGTTTAAGTTCCGGGTGTTCTTTTGTAATGCGAGTAATCGATCGCAAACCTACTGCAAAAAAAGGCAACGCCACCATCCACCAAAATGCAGCCCATTGCACCGGCAAAAAACCTTCCGAAATGTGCATAGCTGCGGCGGGCGTTGCCGAACCCAGGACAATATAACAACTCAAGCCAGCCATCAATCCCAAGCTGACCAATTTCCGATTTCTGGTCTTCACGCTGAACCTCGCAGATGAGACTATGTAAACTAACACATCGGCGGGCATCCTGACTCAGAAAGCGACATGACTCTCATTACAGTTGCGGGACAGCGCCGGACTTGCACCGAACTTTCCCCGTTTCCTCTAACGGCTGCTCCCCATTAGAACCGACTCGTTAGACATAGTTTAGTCGATCGTGTAATTCTCAGCAAATCTTTTACAAAAATTACTTCAGATTAACTAAGTCAAAATTACCTATCCTCTTCTCTTCTCTTCCTTCGCGTCTTCGCGGTTCGTTCAATAAATACTATTGCCAAACAAATCAAAGGTATAATGTTAGTGAGTTTTGAGGAAAGCCGCAATGTTACAGTACAACTTGCCGAGGAACTTGCCCTCCGCCGATGAACTACCAGACTCGGATGAAACGCCTGTGGATAACGAACTGCAAGAGCTAATACCAGGGTTGTTAAAAGCAATATTGCTCCTACTTTGGTCAGAACGCATGGACTGGTTTTTTGGCATAGATATGGGTATTTATCATCACCCTGACGAACCACCCATTGTCCCCGATGCTTTCTTAAGTTTAGGAGTAGAACGATTTTACGACGAAGAATTGCGCCCCAGTTACGTGCTGTGGGATGAAAATGTCATGCCACTTTTCGTGCTAGAAGTTGTTTCCCCAACTTATCGCAAAGAATACACCAGAAAGTTGGAGGAATATCAAGGTTTAGGCGTGCTTTATTACGTCATTTATTCTTCCCGCCGCCGTCGTAAACCTCGTTTAGAAGTACACAAGTTAGTCAATGGAAAGTATGAATTACAGCCAGGAAATCCAGTTTGGATGCCAGAAATTGGTTTGGGGATTGGTTGTGAAAGGGGAAGTTATTCTGGGGTGACAAGGGAGTGGTTGTATTGGTATGATGCCGATGGAAAACGTTATCTGACTCCAGAAGAACAGGTGAAAGAATCAGCGCAGCGCGCCCAACAGGAATCGCAGCGCGCCGATCGATTGGCTGAACGTTCCGATCGACTAGCTCAGCGATTGCGGGAGTTGGGGATAGATCCTGATAATTTGAGCTGATGACAATCAAGAGTACCAGACTGACGGACTCTGGAGGCTCAGGAACCGGGTTTTTCAACCGAGATCGATCGTCCTCAACGAAAGATTTTCAGGAAAAAACCCGGTTTCTGCATCCAGGAATGTGTGAATATTATTTATCCCAAAAATCAGGAAAAATGGGGCTAGAGTTGGGAAAAACAGAGAGTTTGACGGCAAACATTGAGATTTAGCTCGAAAACATGAAAATCAGGAGAGGTTATTAAATAATGGTCATGGATCTGCGTTCTTACGATGTCATCTGTTTTGGTGATGAAGTTCCAGGAGTTCTAGCTGTTGTCTCTGCCTCCAGAGAATATCTTCGCCGCACAAAGCGTTATCCGCGAATTCTGCTGATGTCTAAAGGAAGCTTGCAAGAAGGAATTGGCGGGCATTTGGTAAGAGGTGGCCTTGCTTATTTAGATAGAAGTCAGATTAGTGAACAACTTCAACAATCTTTAAAGTTAGATACCTTTGGTTCACCGGCGACAATCTATAAAGAATTCTTACAAAAATCCGGTGTTAAGGCAATTGCACTTGACCCCCGCAAAGCCAGTGCAGCGCTGAAAGAAATGCTGGTACAAGCTGGGGCAGATCTCCTCAGCAAAGTAGAAATTAAATCAGTCAGTAAAGAAGGTCAAAAAATTGCCAGTATAACCACCTCTCAAGGCGTAGTTTATGCCGGCAAGCAATTTATTGATGCCACTGTCAATGCCGAATTAGCTCAAGCTGCCGGTGTGAGAAAGCTGAAGGGATTTGAAACATTCGGTCTGCCTAACTCAGAACTTCCAGTCACCCTCGTTTTTGAAACCCAAGGACTCAGTGCAAGAGCCCTGAAAGAATTCGATTATATTTATCTAAAACGCTTCACCAACCTGGCCGATGCAGAGAGTCAAAAATTTTTGCTGTACGCTGCCGACAAGGATGCCAAACTAGCAGAAGAACTCCGGCGGGAAATGAAAGACACTCAAGGCAATCTCAAAACTCTGTGGGCGGGTAACGATTACATCGATGTACGCTCGCCGGCTCTGTCTGTAGCTTACCACTCCTTTAGAGGAATAAAACTATCTTTTTCTGAAAGCGGCACAATTTTAGATGAGGGAAATATAGCCATACTTCCAAATGATAGACTTTCGTGGAATGCACTTTTATTTGCCGTCACCGCCAGCCAAGCGGAAGCCTTAGCTAGAAGCGGGAGCAAACCTACGGCTAATATGCAAAGAGAGATGTTATTTGTTACAACTTGGCTGAGGAGTTTGGGCGCTACTTCTGTTACTTATGCCTCAGAACTTTATATCAGACACGCCGGCAATGTGACGGGAGTTGTAGAACCTTTAACCGGCGCACAAATGCTGTTAGGTGGCGTACCAGCTAATGAGGCACTGGCAACATTTAGCTATCATTTTGATGTCCGCGGAGGCATCCCGGGTATTGGCGAGAAAGCAAACACTCTAGGATGGTTTAAAAGTCTGAGTTTTAAACACCCTATCTTTAATGTTGGCATCCGCCACGCATTGATTAAAAACGTTCCTAACCTGGCAGTGGTCAGTCCCTGTTCTGGATTTGAAGGGTTTGCTTGTTCTGTCGGCAGAATTGTGGAATTCAACGCTGCAGTTGGTCAAGGTGTGGGTATCGCTGCGGTTAATGCCATTCTCAATAACAAAAATCTAGCCGATGTATCTAACCGAGAAGTGAGACAAGTTCTCGCCCAAACAGGTCAATTACCTAAAATTTTTGGAACTCCAAATAATGGTGAGGCAATGTTATTGGCGCAATTCGAGACTCTTGCCAGTTCGGATGCTATTGCGTAATATCCATTTCAATAAACAATGCAATAGTAGGTTTGGTCAGTGGAAGGAAACCCTACACAAAAGTTTTTAGCCAGAAATGAATGAAATTGGTATTAGTATCAAATCCGGTAGCATCGGAATTAATATTACCCACAGCTTTCGAGACGGCGCCGTGCCGTTTCCCTACAATTAATCCGGGTAGGGAAACGGCAGTGACGTGTCCTCTATATTATCTCGCTCCTGCAACCGGAAACGATATAACATTATGTCCCCTCGAACGGCAACAATCACGTTGGTTTGTAGTGAGGAATTTAATCCTCATAAAATTCTGAGCACTTCCGCCGTCACTACAAACCTATAACGGTGATTTTACCGGAAATTATATAATAGCTCGATCGCCTGCACCGAATTATTGTGCTGCGCGGCACTAATCGGTTAAACAACTGTTCAACTTGAGACTTCACTAGATTTTTCCAGCTTGGTTTCCCGCACAAACAAGAAAAGCGGGAAAGCACATGAAAACGAAACAAGCACACCCAGAAGTATGTACAGCCCTACAAAACTTATATCCAATCGTTTTGACTCAGCGTACATCCAAGTGCTTCCTGCTACAGTTGCGATAAACAAATCTAAACTTACCGATTTCGCAGCAAGATTAGCCGAACTCTCGTTTATAAAGTCGAGCAAGCCAGCATTGCTAAAAAACTGCAAGTTATAGTACCAAGGCAGCACAAGCCCCAGAATTGCTAGGATGAGATAAATGATTCGCTTAACGCTCATAATTACCCTACCTGTTCGTCATCAACTGTATTAGCCTACTCGTTAACAACCAATCCTTACTTCTTCTTCGGGCAGTTCGGATGAATGCCCCCCTGCAAACAAATGTAAGCAATTTGACTTTTATCTAAATTCTTAGCCTCCGCAAAATCAACTCCTAGGAATCGACCGGATTTACTACCAGTCGGATTTTGAATAAATTGATCCGAAGCGGTTTTCCCCAGAAACACAGCGCCTTTAAAATTCGCTCCAGCTAAATTCGCGCCCCTAAAA
>JACJNV010000225.1 GCA_014695175.1 Microcoleus sp. FACHB-DQ6
GAGGCAAGTTCTAATTTTGGCCGGTCATTAAAACGATTTTAACTAACTTTCGCAGGATTCTAGATAGCATTACAATAGAAATATCCACTAATTATACTCAAAGAGGTAACATATTATGACCCTGGTCCTCCCCAATCTGCAAGAAAAACAAATGGGTCAAGTAATCACTACAATCACCGTCACGAATCGCATCGATCTAGTTATGGCTGAACGGGGATTCATTGGTGCTGACGAAGTTCGCTCTGTTACCCTCGATAACGTTGTTGTCGATACCGGAGCGACACTACTTTCCTTGCCAGCTCCTATTATTAGCCAACTAGGTTTAAAACAAGTAGGAGAAAGAGATGTAGAAACATCGGCTGGCATCAAACAAGGTAGAATTTTTGCAGACGCTCAAATTATTGTAGAGGGGAGAGAGGGCAGATTTGATTGTTTAGAATTACCCGAAGGCGTTTCGGCTGTTTTGTTGGGGGTGATTCCAATGGAAGAACTAGGCTTAGAACCAGATTTGAAAAATCGACGGTTGCGAGTATTGCCGATGAACAATCAGCAAACATATCTAATGGGTTAGTCGATCCGCATTTACCGTAGCACCAACCTCTCGCTTGTGATTACTATCATGTCCCCTCAATTACCCGCCATCAAACAAGTTTTTACTGACGACTAAACTCATCATAAAATTTATATGAATTTATTCCTCAACAGTAAAAAACTTACTTTTATGCAGGATAATATTACCTACAGTTAAAAATATCATACCAAAAAACTTTATTTTTGGGTATATGTAAGTTTTTGGCCCTACCTCTAGCGAGCAGAATAAGCCTTGAGCAAATACACGCCAACCGTCCCAAATATCAAAACAATTATCCCCAAAACTAACTCCACACTAAATCTTTGAGCATTGCCCAAAGCGACAAGAATTTGCTGCCGCACCACAAACGCCAACAGCCAGCAAATCTCCGCCTTCAGCCAAGCCAAAAGGCCTCTGCCCAACAGATATTGCCGGTGAGCGTTCTCAGAAGTAATCCGTACCGGATAATTAAAAGTATGCGGATAGCGCGAAACTGCCGTTAAAACCGCAAAAATAATGGCAGCAACCGCCGGCACGAGCCAAATCGTCACCTTGTCGCCCCAAGCATCAGCCAGCCCCCCTAAGCCGAAATGAATCGGAATTCGATCGGGCAAAACGGCCCAAAACTTGACGATGAGCAAAACAGCCAGCAAAATCGCGATCGCACCGAAAAGCTCTACTGCCACTAAAACAGGCGAAAGCCCCAGAGAAATAATCGGTCGTTGGTTTGGTGCGTTTCCAGTCATGGCTACTTAAAATTAGATTAATATTGAAAATAATAGTATTGGTTCCAATTTCATCCCCCAACAGCTTTCGTTGGGGGTTTCCAAACATCCCGCGAGGTTCTATGACGGCTCAGGTCTTGATTGAAAAGAAAAAGTTAGAAAAACCGCCCCTAACAATACACACATTAGGCGATCGCGTCCTGCGGCAGCCAGCAAAGCGCGTCAAAAGCGTTGATGCAGAAATTCGGCAGCTAGTCCGAGAAATGCTGCAAACCATGTACAGTGCCGATGGTATCGGTTTGGCCGCCCCCCAAGTCGGAGTCCACAAACAAGTAATCGTCCTCGACTGCGACCCGGAAAACCCCGCAACACCCCCAATCGTTTTGATCAATCCCACCATCAAAAGTAGCAGCGGCGATATCTGCATCTTGCAAGAAGGGTGTTTGAGCATTCCGGGAGTTTATTTAGAAGTCAAACGCCCAGAAGTCATTGAAGTATCCTACCGCGACGAATACGGTCGCCCACAAACCCTGATAGCAACAGAGTTACTGTCGAGGGCAATTCAGCACGAAATGGATCACCTCAACGGAGTGCTGTTTGTAGACAGAGTAGAAAACAAGCTGGCACTAAATGAAGCATTAGTCAAGCATAAATTTTCGCCCAAGGCCGTAAAATCAGTATGATGGCAGGAACTCCGAAAAGTGGTTTACTCTTAGCTCTTTCGTGTATCAGTGCGATCGCGGCAGTCGGCTCCATCTTTGAGCTGTCATCGGGAGAAGCTCAACTTGGCAATTTAGTCACGGGCATCATCCTCGCCCTGAGCGTACCGCTAACGGGCATATTTTTCTATGCAGCCGTTCAGGATGCCAGGGCAAATCTATAAGCAGAGTTTTTAGTCATGAGTTTTTAGTCATTAGACATCTCCAGAAAAGTAGGTTTTGGGCAGGCAGGATGCCTAACCCTTAATCCACACAAGAATTTTTGGAGATGTCTATTAGTCATTAGTTAGGACCTAACAACTAATAACTGTGGCAGCAAAATAGCGGATAAATAACATCAGCTAACAGCTCGCGAACTCATCACTAATGACTGTGGAATAAAGACTGCCCGAAAATAACATCAGCTAACAGCTCGCGAACTCATCAATAATGACTGATGACTGATGACTGATGACTCATAACTCATGACTAATGAAATCGGATTTCTGCGACAAGTGCCAGCCAAAGACGCTGCGGGAACGCCAGCATCCAGGTACCAACTTTCTGAAGATGGGGAATTGGTCATCGGACGCGATCGCAATTGTCAAATAGCTTTAGAGTCGATCAATCACGGCATGGTTTCCCGTCGCCACGCCACGATCCGTCCCCTAACTCAGGGTACTGTGACGAGATGGGAAATTTGCGACCTCAACAGCGCTAACGGAACTTATATCAACGGAAAAAAGCTCTCTGGCTGCCAAACTTTAGAAACAGGCGATCGCATCAGTCTCGGCCTTGACGGCCCTGAATTTATATTTGAATCTCCCGTAAGCCCTTACCAAAATAAACCCGGATTAAGAGCACCACAAAGGGGCAATTTTGCTGGTAGCGAAAAAGACGCTCTCACTTTAACTCAATTATTCCCGATCGCCTCCACTGGCAAACAATTAAGCCAAAAAGCTTACTTATATCCAGGTATTGCCACAGTTATTGTTGTCGTGTCGATGTTTGTCGCAGTTGGAAATTCCGCAGCATTCAATTTGCTGCTGTCAGCTTACCTCGCCGGTGCGGCTTACTACTTTATCTATCAACTGTGCGGCAAACACAAGCCTTGGTGGGTATTGCTTGGTTCGGCGTTAGCTACAGTCCTGATTGTGATCAGCCCCTTATTAATGGGATTTATATTCGTATTTAGAGAAATTTTGCCCGGCCACCTGCCAACCGCAGGCGAAACAATCAGTTTTTTGCCTTTTTTGAACAGAATGTTTTTCGGGGCGGGTCTGATGGAAGAATTGCTGAAAGCCCTGCCCGTTTTGGGAGCGATGCTGCTGGGAAATTGGCTGCGAAATCCGTGGCGCGATCGAATCGGCGTTTGGGAACCTTTAGACGGAATTCTGTTAGGAAGTGCTTCGGCAGTCGGCTTTACACTGTTAGAAACTCTGGGACAGTACGTTCCCAATGTCATCCAAAATGTCACCCTGCAAGCAGGGGCGGAGGCCGGACAATTAGTAGGATTGCAGTTGCTAATTCCCCGCATTTTGGGTTCCGCTGCCGGACACATGGCTTACAGCGGCTATTTGGGATATTTTATCGGTTTGAGCGCACTCAAACCCAGGAAGCGCTGGCCTATTTTGGCCGTAGGTTATTTCAGCGCTTCGGCACTTCACGCTTTGTGGAATGCGTCGGGAGCCGTCAGTGTACTTTTGCTGGCCTTGGTGGGAGTTTTGTCCTATGCCTTTTTGGTAGCCGCGATTTTGAAAGCCAGAGCTCTGTCTCCCAATCGAGAGCAAAATTTTGCAACTCGAATATTCTTTGAAAAGTGACTTCTGAGTGCTTAATTGTTGATGTGCCAGGGCACCTCAAGCTGCCATTTTTTTCTTGTGTTTTAACCAGGTTAAACCTGCCAATGCTAAAGCTGTCCCCCCTGCGGTTAGAGGTTCGGGAACTGGTTCGGGTTCGGTATTCACGAGGGTATAGGAAACCTCCTCACCGTAGGCCATGCTACGTCCGTCTCTGTAATCAAATCTACCCTGCTTGTCCCGGACCCGCATCTCACCATACCCATCAAAAGTAGAGTCCTGGGTACCAATACCAGGAATCTCCACATACCCGGCTCTATTATATATAGACCAATCTGTGGTTCTATAATATGTGACATCAATAGGCCCGTCTGGGACGTTGTAGTCGTTATAAAGCTCTCCTGGTAGGCTTCCAATTGTAGTTTCTCTACTCGCTCTGTCGCTACCTCTTGCTTGCAGTCCCCGAAACTCCCCTTGAAAAAATAAAACTGTAGCCCCTACCAAATTGTAGAAATCTTTACCACCTGTCAGTTGAGAACCCGCAAAGGCAGCCGTGAAACCATTAAATCTTCCCTCAGAGACTGCAAGTTCTTCATGTCCTACTCCTGTAAGCGAGGAGTTATTAAACTTAAAAAAACCGTCACCCACACCATTTGATACTCCGAAATTGTAGGTGAGGACGGCTGCTTGTGCTTGGTCTACTCCTGCTAATGACAGCGCTGCACAACTTAAAATTGTGCTAGCGATCGTACTTCCTAATCTGGACCTTTGTTTTTGACTCATTATTTTTTATTAAACTTTACGTAAGTCTAGTTTATTTGAGTGAGCGATCGCCCGTAATTATCCGCATTCTTAAAGTGAATTTTTTTGAAGTCAAAGATTGCCGAATGTAAATAACCGAACTAATACGGATGCGTCGTCTGTTGTATTTGTA
>JACJNV010000226.1 GCA_014695175.1 Microcoleus sp. FACHB-DQ6
TGCGATAGTTGCACAAATTTTTGGGTGTTTTTACTCATTATTATCTCGGATGATTCACTTTTACCTCCTCAATCCGCGTATGTGCCAGTTGGGGGTGCGGAATGTGGGTTGTATGCAGAGGGTTCAACACTCTACATGAGTTCTCTGTATCAACTGTGGCGGTTTGAAAATGCTCTCTCAGCGGGAGAAGTTCACAATGGCTATGACGGCGTATACGTGCCTCAAGTAGGTTACACCACGGGGGATTTGGACCTGCACGACGTGGTGGTAGAAGTACCCCCCCAGCCCCCCTTATCAAGGGGGGAGCAAGAAAAACAGAATTTTGTTCCCCCCCTTACTAAGGGGGGGTTAGGGGGGGTCATCTTCGTCAATACTCTATTTAGCTGTCTCGCCACAGTCAGTGAAAAGTACAGCTTCCTCCCTCTGTGGCAACCCCCCTTCATCTCCAAGCTAGCGGCAGAAGACCGCTGTCACCTGAACGGCTTGGCACTGCGAGACGGGCTACCCCGTTACGTGACAGCAGTCAGCCAGAGTGATGTGGCGGACGGTTGGCGGGATAGAAGGCCCGATGGTGGCTGCGTTATTGATATCAGCAGCAATGAGATAATTCTGACCGGACTTTCCATGCCCCACTCCCCCCGCTGGTACAGGAATAAGCTGTGGCTGCTCAACTCCGGCACTGGGGAATTTGGCTGTGCAGACATCGAACGGGGTGTCTTTGAGCCAGTAGCTTTCTGCCCTGGCTATATGCGCGGCTGTGCCTTCAGCGGTGACTTCGCGATCGTCGGGCTATCCAAACCCCGGCATAACAAGACGTTTTCCGGCTTGTCTTTAGATGACAACCTGCGTGCCAAAGATGCCGAACCCCGCTGCGGATTAGTGGTGATTGACCTCAGAAGCGGGGATATCGTCCACTCGTTGCGGATTGAAGGAGTGGTAGAGGAATTGTACGACGTGCAGGTGCTACCTGGAGTGCGTCGCCCGATGGCAATTGGCTTTAAAACCGACGAAATTCGCCGCGTTGTAACGATGGGCTAAGCGGGGAAGTACCCAGGGTGCTGTAAGTTGTGGCTTGGGTTTGAAAAATTAATACTTTGTTGCCCACATTGGGCTCATTCGCCATTTTCTATCGCGCCAAGAACTTTGAGCGTGGCTTTTTGTGCTTCGGTTAAAACGGATCTGCCAAAACTTTACTTTGCGATCGCCACTACCGCTCACTATTGTTTGACCGTGAAAGGTCAGATCCTCCGAAAGTTATACAGATTTTAGTAGGTTACGCGAAAGTCGGTAATAAGTCAGTACATTCTCAGTCTCGATCTCGGTCAACGGCAAGTTTTGATGAATTTAGTAGAGATGAGAAGTCCGATGCGGGTTCTCGATCCGAGTAAAAACACTTAGCTAACAAGCTAGGAAGCAGCGAGTCGCGCTCGCTTGAACAACATCAGGAAAACAAGGAAGAAATAACTATGGCAATTTACAACGGCGACAACACCAACAACAACTATCCGGGAACAGAACAAGCCGATCGCATCCGAGGATTAGGCGGTGATGACAAGCTAGGTGGTAAGGGCGGCAATGACGAGATATTTGGAGGTCTCGGCGCAGACACGATTGATGGCGATCGGGGCGATGACAGACTTCTCGGCGATTCGGAGGGCAGTGTTTTTAACGATGATCTCACTATATCCAATACCCCATCGGCATCTGAATTCGACGAAACGGTGAATCCCTTGTTCTCTGCCTTCGACCAACCCTTCCGTCCGTTGTTTACTAATACTCCAAACGACGATCTAATTCGGGGCGGCTTTGGCAACGACACCATCCTTGGTGAATTGGGTTTTGACACGCTAATTGGCGACTCTGGCGACGATAACATCAACGGCGGATCTGGTAACGATAGTCTGGATGGGGGGAACGATAACGACGCCCTCTACGGTGGACTCGATAACGATACCGTCAAAGGCGGTTTCGGCAATGATTTCCTAAGTGGGGGAGGGGGTGCAGACAACCTCCAAGGTGGCTTAGAGGACGATACCCTCAAAGGTGGAGGGAACAATGACACCATTGATGGAGGTAGCGGGGAAGACCTGCTTGACGGCGATTCCGGCAACGATTTATTGAAGGGCGGTCAGGATAACGACACACTCTTTGGCGATACTGGCAACGACACGCTTTACGGTAACGGTGAGAACGACCAGGTTGGCTCTTCTGAAAGTAATGAACTTGACGGCTTCACTGGCAATGATTTACTGATCGGCAGTAGTGGTGAAGATCTACTCGTGGGCGGCAAGGATAACGATACCCTCATCGGTGGTGCAAACAACGATTTGCTCGTAGGAGGTATTAATGAAGGTGCTGGCTTTGATGAGAAAAGCGATATTTTCAAGTTTACCGGAGACGAGTTCAACGGCAGTTTCGGGAACGATACTATCCGAGGCTTCGAGCCTGGAAGGGACAAAATTGAGTTTGGTTTCGATATTTTACTAAATAGGAAGTTCGATCCGAAAAATCCAAATCAGGAGTTAACCCTGAAGAATTTCGAGCTCCTCGATTTTGAGGGCGGGAATATTAAAGCGGCAGATGGGCTGCTTACCTCAGAAGATGGTCCATTTGTGACGGAATTTAATGGCGATATAATTCTCAACCTACCAGAATCCGGCCAACTCTTCTCTGTAAACAATGAGTTGCTAGGTACGATCGAATATCAGAAAAACGGTGGGAAAATTGAGTTCGACGGCGGTACTATTTTGATTGAGTCCACCTTCGATCCAGCCCCGCTGGTTGAGAGCAATTTCATCTTCTTCTAGATTCTGTAGGTTGAGGCTACTGCTGCACGGCTAGGCTTTGGATCTGTGCAAACTGAATGATGTATGGCAACAGTAGCAGTTATGAGCGAGCGATCGCTCTCTTTCCCCTCTCATATCAGTTCCGGTTGCCCCGGAATGATAAGCGAGGACACGGCAGTGCCGTTTCCCTACCGCGATCGATTGTAGGGACACGGCACTGCCCATTAGTGTCAACTTAAGCGCGAAAGTCTTGATAAATCTCGTTTTTACCGGAGTCCCGATCCCCCTAAATCCCCCTTAAGAAGGGGGACTTTGAAAAGACTCCTGTCCCCCCCTTCTTAAGGGGGGCTAGGGGGGATCTGGGCCTAATAGTCAAACAGCAGTCTCTGACTGGGTTAGAAGTTAAGTTGACACCTATGGGCTCTTGGAGTGTCCTGATTTCGGGTGATATCAATTCCGATGCAACCGGAATTGATATCGCACAAGCCAAGCAGACTGCCTCAAAATAAGTCACTCGAAAGTCGGTCACAAGTCAGTACATACTCAGTCTCGATCTCGGTCATCTGCGTGTTTTGATGAATTTGTAGATGGGATTAGAGGGAAAACAACCTCTCTTTAGCTGCAAGCCATCGGTTGCGAAAATTAGTAGCCCCAACATTGCAGCAAATAGGCAACGTCTTGAAAACACAGTTGAGGATTTTCACCATGAAGAAAAGTGTATTAACGATCGCGATCGCTACAGCAGCACTCTCTTTAGCTTTCTCTGGGTCGGCTAACGCAGGGCCAGGAATCGTGCTCCAGGGCATCCAGTGGAACGGCTGGAGTCTGAACGGCTGGGAGCTCAACGGCGTGAGATTGAAGGCTGACGTGCTCCCGGGCACGAGTATGCAAGCCACAAAACTGCAAGGCATGGAATTGCAAAGCCTTAAAGTCGAAGGTGGACAGCTTGTAGGCGTAACGCGAGTTGCTGCTGAATAGTTGCTAAAGATAACAGAAAGCCAGATACCCGACTTCTCAAAGAAGCCGGGTATCTGAACCCCTGGCAGAAATAGAAACTATGAAAAAGACATTTATATACAGTTTTGTTGTTGTTTTTCCGGTGTTGCTTGTTAGCTGTGGAGTGTTTGCAAAGAATCAAAACAGCACTTATAAAACCGAACTAGACACCAGCGCGAGTGCCACGACGACTGAAATTGTTAAAGGCAAAGACTTAAAAGGCGCACAGTTTAACGCAGTTGACGAGCAGGGGAGAAAGCTGAACTTTCAAATCAAAGATGTTGAACTCGACCCAAAAGACCCGGAAAAAGAAACCTATCTTTACACAGTCTTTTATCTAGATTCTGCTGATTCTCAATGGAAGAATTTGTGTACTCCTGATGCCGAGAATGTCGCGAAGGCAATTCCGCTGACGGGCTCGTGGGATGAGACAGGAAAGCACAAAGAATCGAGCGATCTCATGACATTTGGCTGTACAAGTGGAGTTCTAGCTAAGTGCGTTCGCTTCGGCTACAAACCTTGGAAGAATGTCAAAGGAAAGTCACTCCGAGACTATCACCAAGCTTGCACGCGCATGACACGGGCCGATTACTGCGGAAACGGCAAAGGCCACACGCGAGAAGGGACTCCCATTGACATCTATGACGAGCTTGGTATTCAAGAGAAAACCCCCAACAGCGGGATGGTATTTGAAGCAGCTTGGAGTCCAGATGGTGCGACTTTTATCAATCGACCGAGATGGTATGATACATTATCTCAAATTCGCCAAGAATGTCCTAACAAACTTAAGGATCGCATTAATGAGAGCGGTGGTTGGACAACTGCTGAAAAAGTGAAACAGAATCAATCAGATTCCTTACTGTTCAATGATTCGCTGGTAAGAAAACGCCCTTAGCGTATCGAAGGATAAAAACTCAGAATTGCTATATTTGTCAAAAGTTTGTAGGGACACAACATTGTTGTGTTCTTATATTATGTCCGGTTGCTCCAGCCTAATTATACTTTCGGCCGCGCCACTGAGTAGGCTGATTTAAAGCAGAAATTAGAATTCGCAAAAACGCCAACGGATCGGCCAAAGGTGACAGCCAAAACAGCCATTTACCCGATGCCCCAGTTGTATCGTAAGAAGGAGCGATCGCCAAACACAAAGCCGATCGCACCGCAACCAAAAATACATTCAATCCCAACAGCCAAAAGTGCGGAAACACACCAACCGGCGGCAGCGAACCAAACAGCAAATAGCACAACACAATCGGCACCGGCAAACCTTGAACCGCCAGCAACAGCCACAAATCGCCCCAGATTTGACCGCCCGAAGCAGCATCTTTCAAATCGAGCGATCGACCCCATTCATTCCAAGTCTCGATCGCCCCCTCATACATCCGCACCTTCAACACCTTAGCCCCATCCAAAAAGCCCACCTTAAAGCCCTTAGCAGCCGCATAGCGAGCCAAAGTCACATCATCGCAAAAAGAACCCCTCGCGACCTCATAGCCCCCCAAAGCCACCAAAACCTCGCGCTTACACAAGAAACACTGACCGTTCGCCATCACCCGTTCCGGCACATCCCCGCCAGTCCCCGTCGGCCCGAACCGATAAACCAAAGTCATTAACAAAGCAGGTTGCAGCCACAACTCCCCCGGATACTTGAGGATAAACTGCGGCGAGAGCGAAATCAAATCGTAATTTCCAGCCGCCGCCGTCTTCAGCAAACTCGCAATCAAACCCGGATGCGGCACAGTATCCGCATCTATCCCCAAAATCCACTCGCACTTCTCGGAACTTGCCAAAAAACCCGCATTCAGCGCCCACGGACGCCCTACCCAACCCGCCGGCAGCGGATCGTCGTTAATCAAGCGAAACCGGGGGTCTTTTTCTGCTGCTGCTTTGACTAAATCTCCGGTTCCGTCTACCGAATAGCTGTCAACCACGATCGCTTCTCGGAGTTCGTAACTTTGGCGGCTCAATCCTTCCAAACAAGGCGAAATGCGATCGGCTTCGTTCAAAGTCGGTACCACCGCTGTACAACTACCCAACAAATCCAGCGTCGGCGAATCCGGTTCCAGGGGCGGGATGCGCGATGGGCCTTTAATCAAACGCGACATAAGAATGGCTGCGGCGGGCAATTGCAGCAGCAAGAGTGCGACAGGGATGATACTTGTCAGGGATTGGGGGAACAGGTGAGGGGCGATCGGGAAAACCATACTATTAAACAATTCAAGAATTGGGAATGACTTACTGGATATAGGTCAATACGGTTGAGTTAAAACTATTTATTCCTCGGAGATCCCCCTCGCATCCCCCTGGTTGTTGGCGGACTTTGAGTAAGTTCTTGTCCCCCCCTTTTTAAGGGGGGTTAGGGGGGATCGAGCTTAACTGAACCGTATTGGGATATGGAATGGAAGCTTATTTACAGTTAATTTTTTTTGTAAGTGGTATCAATTTAAAAATTTAATAAAATTTTGACCTCAAACATATTACAGGAATTGGGCATGAAAAAATCGCCGCTGAAAAACCCGGTTTCTTGTAGAAACCGGGTTTTTAAACTAGCTCAAAATTTATTGTAAATTTTTGCTAAATCAGCCGGGGTTGCTCGCTAGCAACTCACTTACGCAAAACGCCCACGGGCTGAGGTGGAATTTCAGCCGTGACAACAGATGTATCCAAAGACGGCATTGTTTCGGTTACGTCACCTGCTGCGGGTTTAGCGATCCAGCTTAACGCGATCGCCGGAACTACACCCAGAAGCACCGCTAGCGATGTCGGGAACCAGAACCGAGAATCCAAGGAAACTACAGTGATAATTGCTCCGAAAGCAAAGTTTACCAAATAAACAATTAAGGGCAAACCCAATTCCGATCGCTCTAATTTTATCGGTGTTTTTCTCCACAAGAAAGCTGCTACAGACATAAATAGCGCCCCCGTACCCATCCAGCCAGCCAAATTGCGGTAAGGCATCCCAAAGAAAGCCCCAACTTCCTCAAACTCCCAAAAAGGCACAGAAGTTTGACTCATCGCCGGATCTAGTACAAAATCCCAAGCTGTTAGCAGCAAAGCACCAAGGGCGATCGCCCCTATTTGGCGCACCCAGTTGAGTTCACCTTTACCGCCCGCTACTCCAGCGCGAGCAATTATGTATGAAACCAGTCCCAGATAAAACCACGAGAGGGGAATTGTAAACGGAACCAGCCCTGCAATTTTGTAGCCCAAACCGCTCAAATAATGGTAGTGGCCGAAGGGAAAACCCGTACTCGTTCCCAACAACTCGCTACTCAAGGACAAAAACACAGAAGGCAGTAAAAAAGCCAGAGTTGCACCCCAACCCAACGTCCGCAAGGCATAGAGAGCAACTGCTGCTGCACCAAAGATGATATAAACTACTCCACCCCCAGCCATCCCCCACTGGAATAGCGTTTGCCCTGCTGGTGGCAAACTCATCACCAATTCGGGACGGGGTAAAATCAGCAGCAACCCTGCCAATCCAAAAGCCATTGAGAAGACGTGGGCAATTAGGCAAAAGCGCTCAGCAATCAAAAGTTGCTTCATGGGACTCCTCGAAAAAATATTAGATGCAGAAAGCACTCTTAACAGTTTACAAACTTTAACAAAAAACCAACTGCATTTTAGTCAGTTGTCAGTTGTCTGTTGTCAGTTGACTGTTGACTGTTGACTGTTGACTGTTGTCAGTTGACTGTTGTCCGATGCCCAATTCCCGAGGCCCAATTCCCGATGCCCCATGCCCCATTCCCGATGCCCCATGCCCCATGCCCCATTCCCGATGCCCCATGCCCCATGCCCCATGCCCCATGCCCCATTCCCGATCGAAGATTACTGCCAATTGCCCACAAGCACGAAAGATGCCCAGAAATACGGATTCTGATACTCTTGGTTTTTCAGCAGGGTTAATTGAGCGTTGCGGAGGGCTTCCGCTTTGCTGGTTTGAGAAGAAGCAAGCTGCTTGTAAAATTCAGCCATAAAGATAGCTGTAGATTCGTCGTTGACTTGCCAAAGCGTGGCGGCGGTGCTGCGGGCACCCGATCGAATTGCGGCCCCGGCCAAACCCAAAGCCGCCCGGTTATCGCCCGAAGCAGTTTCGCAAGCACTTAAAACCAAAAGTTCGATCGGCTGTTGTTTCTCCCCAGTGCGGGCTCGCAGCAGTCGATCGAACTCCCTAACATTGACTTTCTGATCCCAAGTCACAATAAAAGTATCCGCTGCATTCGAGCTAAACTGACCGTGAGTTGCCAAATGGACGATCGGGTAAGACAAAGCTTTAATTCGATCGTGCAACCGCCCGCTGACAAAATCTTCATTCAGCAGCGAACTCGCCGGCATCTCGGCTGCAATTTGTTGAACTTCCTCCTTCACCCCCGGCAAAGCCGAGAAGCCTTGACGCGCTTCCGAGAGGGCAGCGGTGAGCACTTTTAACTTGACTTCCCTCAGCGGTTTCGGTGCCAGCAATTGCAATCCCGGCGCCAAAGCAATACTGTATTTTTCTACCAAAAACTTTTCACCGTCGTGCAGCACAGCCATCGGCAGATTCCGCAAATAACCGTCGAGCACAAATACCAGGGTTTTAATCCCGCTAGCCGCCAAATCCGCCTCTGCGGGGCGGATTAACCAGTCATAAACCTGTTCGACGGGTAGCCTCCTGTCGCGGGGGAAAGAAGCAGGCCTGATGACATTTTTGGCTTGTCTGAAGGCAGTTTCCAACTCGGCTTGAGACTTCTTAGTAGCGTAGCGGCGCAGGGGTTTGCCGGGAATTGACAAAATTACCTCCAAACGATCGCTCAAAATAATCGGATAAATCACCGCCGCTGCAGGATCGATTTCCTCGATCGACTGTGGTTTAGCATCAGCGCAAGCATCTCGAAAAAAGTTGTCCAATTCCGCCAACTGCAAAGATTCCACCGTTTGGCGCGCTAGTTTCAATTTAGCTTGACTGGGAGATTCCTCTTGCAAAAGCAGCCCGACTAATTCCCGATAAACCGGTTCGGCACTTTCCCGAAACGAAAATTGCACTTCGGGATTGACTGTCACCAAATCGCCCCGCAGAGATGACAGTAGATTCACAGCTTGAGTATATTGAGCGATCGCCCCTTCTGTATTCCCCTGAGCTTTCTCAATCCGTCCGAGTTGCCAAAACAATTGGTAAGCAATATCGGGAGATTGAAACGCCGGTGCTAAACTCAAAGCCTCAGTTGTGAGATTTTCCGCTTTCTGATACTGCTGTTGGATTTCCGATAGTTTGCCTTTAGCTGCCAGAATATAAGCTTGTATTCGTTTGTCGCCCAAACTATTTGCTGGTTCGACAGAGCGATCGAGCATTGTGTCAATCTCGCTTAAACTCAAAGTTTTCGCAGGCGACTGAGCTAATTTCATCAAGCTTTGAGCTAAATTAATTTGAGCGTAAAGTCCGGCGCGGTTCGACCCAAATCGATCGGTTTGAGGTTCGAGAGAACGCCACAAAGCCTCTGCTTCAGACCAATCTTTGCGATCGACCAACAAACTCAATTGGTTTAACTTTGCCTGAATTTGTAAAAGAGATCGATCCGGCATCGCCTGTGCCGATCGAGCATAATACTCTAGGGCAAAGCGTTCCCAATCACCCCGCTGTTCTGGTGTCAAACCCGGTTTATTGCTTTTAGCCCGTACCGTATTGCCCAGATTGAGATAAATTGCAGCCTCCTCTGGCCGGGCACCTAATTTTTGGGCTGCTTCGAGTCCAGCCAACAGCACATCCTGCGATCGTTCCAGTTGTCCCAAAACCCGCAGCACCCGCCCTAAAGCATGAATTGCCCGGACTTGTTCGAGGGAAACTGGCTGATTTTTCAAAGTTGCCAAACCCGCTGTCGAAATTTCGCACGTTTGGTTTTCCAGCTTGAAAGAAGCTAACAGCATTTTGCAAGCTCTGGGGTAAAGCCCGAGAAGTTCCCAAGCCCGGCTTTGATTAATTTGAACTTGAAAAAGTTGGTTTTTTCTATCAATTTGCTCGAAAATTTTAGCAGCTTGCGTCCAAATCTCGATCGCATCTTGAGTCTGCCCCCGTTCGAGTTGCAACTGTCCTTGAATGTTGAGAGTTTCAGCCAAAATCCGCTGCTGTTGGGGAGTTTTTGCCTGTGTTCGCACAGCCGACAAACTCGAATTTACAGCTTTTTCTGCTTCTTCCCAAAGCGCCAACTGCCCGTAGGTTGCAGCTAAATTACTCAAAGCTGTGGCGCGATCGAGATTTTCGCCTTTTGCCTCAAACTGTGCCGCCGCTTGCTGCAACAGCGGTACAGCTTCCGAAAAACGTTCCTCTCGGTACAGAGTTCGAGCTTGTCGGACAAGCTGCACCGCTTGCGGTGGATTAACCTGAGCAACTCCGGGAGGAATCGCAACGGATAGCAGACAGGAAATCACAAATAACAGAATTACTTGTCGGAGCGATCGGGTAAACTTCATATTTAAAAAATAAAATTACAGCCGCAGACACACATACTAACTAACCCAAATACATCTTATTCTTTATCTGCGTTAATCCCCGTTAATCCGCCTACATCTGCGGTCAAAAAAAACCTAATTTCAACGCGGCACACAAACAGAAATCCGTCGAGGATTGCGATCGCCAGCAGCATTACCCGCATTGTATCCAACAAGCGTCACGTCCCCTTTCGCATTCACCACCCAACCTTGCGCCACAACAACTTCCTCTTGCCGAATGCCTTCTTCCCTAGAACCTCTTCCCCCCTCGAACTCAATCCCTTCTTCCTTATTCCCTCTTCCTGCCTCTTCCACCCAAGGAAACGGTGCTGGAGCGGTGCTGAGGGCATCATTAGGACTTGGTGGCACTCCTCCTTTCCCAGTAGCAGTAAACTCGCTTGCTTGCCCTCGGATGCAGGGATTTGCAGCAATTAACGCAGCCGGATCGACAACATTTTGCGGCAGTTCCACTAAACCTTGAGCAGGATTCACCCCAGAAGCACTAAATGTAACACTACCTTGCAAAGCCGGGCCGCTACTTTGGGAAATAGCCGCAATATCGCTGGTAGGAATTAAAGATGTAGGACTTACTTGCAACGCTGCAAATTCAGCATCAGTCAGTCCTAAACTACTCCTAGCTTGTTCGCGGTTAAGGCTTGTAAAGCCAAAGATATTTGGTACATTGACCGTAACTTGTCCGCCCCTAGCTGTGCGAGCATTAGCAGTAATATCACTATTCTCTCGGGGTAAAGCTACCAAAATATCGCTATTAATTCTGATATTACCACCGTCAGAAATACCTGCATCGGTGGTAATTCTGCTACCGCGCCGTAACTGAATATCTTGCGCTTTGAGGTTAATATTAGCACCGGAACCAGTGACTGTTGTGCCATCAATTATGCTTTTATTGTCCAGGGCAATGGACTTAGCTACAACATTAATATTGCCAGCCCTACCTGTTCCTAAAGACTGAACATTAACGACTGCGCTATCCCGAAGAATCAATTGATTAGCATTCAAATTCAACGAGCCGGCATTTCCGCTAGCATTGGAATTGACAGCATTAAACGCCCTACCAGCCGAGGCTTCAATTCCACTTCTCAACCGACTGTTGTTCCCAATACCTTGCACTTCTAAGCGATTGGCATTAATTGTAATATCTCCTGCATCTGCTATACCCAAAGAAGCCGCAGAAATAACCCCGCCATTCTGCACAGTTAGTTTAGGTGTTGAGAGGCGGATATCTCCACCTCTACCAGAACTTGCAGTTTGAGTAACAAAAGAACTTGCTACATAGCCCGCATTCGCCAAAAATCTTGACTCGCCGCTGACTTCTATAGACTCGGAGGCTCTCACAGTTAAATTTCCTCCCGTCCCCCCACTTGTAGAAAACACGACTTCGCCAAAAATCGCACCCGTCGTTAAACTAATTGTGGCTCCATTAGAAACACTCAGCCGCTTAGTGTCGATCGTAATATCGCCACCTTTTCCATTACTATCAAAAGTATTCGTGCCGAGCCGAGTTTGCCCTAGACCTACAGGAAGACTACCCGACAATTCCACAGATTCACTCGCTTTAATCGCGATATTCCCCGATGCTCCATCACTACGGCTGAAGCTGGCAAAAGCACCACCATCGCGTAGAATTAACCGTTGCGCTTCCACAGTGATGTTTCCGCCTTGACCAGTGGTTGCGTTCGTTGTTCCGTTATAGAGCGTTGAACTGACGAGTTCGACGGTGTTGGCGCGGATATTCAAATTTCCGCCATTCCCAGCACCAAAGGTGGGGGCGCCGCCCACTACCCCATTGCTCATCAACAGCCGTCCGCCTTCAAGGTTAATGTCTCCGGCGGCTCCACTGCCAATAGCGCTAGTAAACAGAACAATTTGCGAAATAAAGGGGTTGCCTGTTCCAGATGTCTGAAAATTTTCTGTAAGCTGCTGATAGCCCTCAATTCCCAACCCAATCATTTCTAGTGAGTCAGTAGCGCGGATGTTGATATCGCTTCCTCTCCCTTCTCCCAGTGTGGAGGCGAAAATTTGCGACCCCCCCTCTACTCGCAAGTTTTGGGAATTGATATTAATGCCTCTACCATCGATATTTCCGAGTGTCAGTCCATAAATTCCTGAACCATTAAGATTAATATTTCCCCCTCGAATAGCGACTTTCCCACCTCCTAATCCGCTGGTATTTATAAATGCACCGTTTATTTCAATATTGCCGAAGTTCTGAATATTGCCATAGTTTAAATTCAGACCTAAAGCTGTTGGTTCAAATTGCACTAAACCTGGACTCTTGACACTACCTAGAAGAATTTGTCCGGTATAAGCAGTTAGATTTCCTCCTTGCAGTTGAATGTCACCGCCAATTAATGCTAAAGTTTGACCGGGGTCTACTGCTAAACCGAGTGTTTCAAAAGCCGGAATTTCTATGGGTAGTGGCGGTAAGGCTGATTTGGGGGCCATTGTTTGGGAAGAGTTAACAATTGTGCCGGGATTTTCTCTAAATCTTAAACCAACAGGAATATTAATCGCTAACAATGGCACTGAATTAGAATTAG
>JACJNV010000227.1 GCA_014695175.1 Microcoleus sp. FACHB-DQ6
ATTTCATCAGCTAATTTTTCAGATAATTTATAAACATCTAACTTCTGAAAGTGGGTTTGTGACATATACTATCTCCCAACAATACAAACAATTAACCACGGCCAACAGACCACCACCAACTGACCACGGACAACTGACAACTGACAATTGACTATCCAAGCGCTTGAATTGGCCCAGTAACACTGCCGCTAAAAAATTGTCTGATCAGTAAATTATCTGTCGATGTAATGTCATTGACAGTTCCCTCCCACTGCACTTTGCCTCGATAGAGAAACACGATGCGATCGGCAGTGCGGCGGATGGTACTGTCTTGGTGAGTGACGATCGCATAAGTGCTGCAAACACCTTGGGCAGCCTGCAACTCACGGATTAAATCTTCAATTACCGTAGAAGCGATCGGATCTAAACCCGCCGTCGGTTCGTCGTACAGCAAAACCTCTGGATTATCCCTGTCATTATCAGGATTCGCCATGATAGCGCGGGCAAAACTTACCCGCTTCCTCATTCCCCCAGACAACTGCGCCGGATAGCGTTCGCCAATTTGCGGCAAACCCACCATCTCCAACTTTTCCTCCACCAATTCCCGAATGCGGCGGCGCGGCAGCTTAGAATGCTGGTAAAGTAAAAAACCGACATTCTCCTCCACCGTCAGCGAATCAAACAAAGCCGCTTGCTGAAAAACCATCCCAATTCCGATCGGATCTGCCACGTCGTCCACCCATCCGACCCTGCGCTGTCCCTGAACAAAAACCTCACCGGCATCCGGGGCCAACAAACCCGCAATTATCCGCAGAATCGTAGATTTCCCCGTCCCGGAAGGGCCAATAATTGCCAGGGCCTCTCCCCGATAAATCCTCAGATCGACTCGATCGAGGATCGGGTTCTGGCCGAAGGACTTACTTACCCCTTTGAGTTCGATTAGTGGCTCTGCCATAGGATGTTATCAATAAGTTGTCAGTCCTCAGTCATCAGTCTACCTAATGACTCATGACTCATGACTAATCACTAATTACTTAAATTGACTGCCAGAATCAAAACACTCTTGTATTGTAAATTTGTCAGGTCGAGCTGTTCCAATACCCTTAAGACTAATTAACCATGTCAATTAGTTCACTTCCTAAAGCCCTCCGCGTCTTGGCTAAAGCCAAGCAGGTTTTTGCCCAATCCAGAAATCCTTACCCCCCTTCTTTGCGGAACGGGCGAGTTCACCAGTGGTTTAAGTGGTTAGCCCCCGGACTGTTAGTGAAACGGTGGCTGCTGATTAGTGCTAGCGGCGTGGTACTTGCCACTTTGGGTTTAGCGATTTGGACTGGGATGACTCCCATTTTCTTCTTATTGCAATTGTTGAGAAATTTTTTGGCGTGGATTGCGGAAGTTATTCCCAATTACGTGTCGGGGCCGATCATCATTGCTGCCGGGATTTTGTTAATTCTGTGGGGGCAAACTCGCAGTTTGAACTCTATTACTCAAGTGCTGATGCCCGAAGGGAATGAGGAATTGGTCGATCGACTCCTCAACCACCGCCGCTTGCACCGCGGCCCGAAAATTGTGGCACTTGGGGGCGGTACGGGCCTTTCTAATTTGCTCAGGGGATTGAAGGATTACAGCGCCAAAATCACTGCTATTGTCACGGTGGCGGATGATGGCGGGTCTTCCGGGCGGCTGCGGCGGGAAATTGGGGTATTGCCGCCGGGAGACATTCGCAATTGTTTGGCTGCTTTGGCAGATGAGGAAAAGTTATTGACTGAGTTATTTCAATATCGTTTCCGGGCTGGTGACGGTTTGGTGGGTCACAGTTTTGGGAATTTGTTTTTGACGGCGATGAGCGATATTGCTGGAGATTTGGAACAGGCGATCGCGGCGAGTTCTAAAGTTTTAGCAGTGAGGGGAGAGGTGCTGCCGGCTACTCTGAGCGATGTTTCTTTGTGGGCAGAACTCGCTGACGGCCGCAGGATTGAGGGGGAGTCCAACATTACAAAAGCTAACGGGCAAATCCTCAAAATAGGCTGTAATCCTGCTAATCCTCCGGCATTACCTAGGGCTGTGGAAGGTCTTCGGGAAGCGGATTTTATTATTATTGGGCCGGGGAGTCTTTATACGAGTGTCATTCCGAATTTGTTGGTGCCGGAAATTGCTGATGCGATCGCCCACAGCGAAGTTCCGCGCATTTATGTGTGCAATATTATGACTCAGCCGGGGGAAACTGACGGATACAGTGTTGCAGATCACATTCGCGCGATCGACCGTGCTTGCGGCCGGCCGCTGTTCGATGCTGTAGTAGTTCAAGGAAAAGTCCCTTCTGCAAAGGCTTTGATCCGCTATTCTCAGGAGAATTCTTATCCGGTTGTGCTCGATCGAGAAGCCGTGACGAAATTGGGGCGACGAGTTGTCATCGCCAATGTCATGGATGAAGATGAAAATACGGGTTTAATTCGCCACAATTCGCAAAGGTTGGCGGGGATGTTGCTGCGTTGGTACGGCCGCGCGCAGAACATTTAAGCTGCTGGCTGCTGACTGTTGACTGTTGACTGTTGACTGTTGACTAATATTATTGGTTATTGGTTATTAGCCGCCGCCAGCGAGTAACAAATAACAAATAACAAATGACTAATGACTAATTATTGAAATGAAAACTTTGCTTCCCGATTCTGAGGCTACGCGCAAGTTTGGTGTTGCGTTAGGCCGAGCGCTCCCTCCCGGCACTGTAATCTTATTACAAGGAGATTTAGGTGCAGGCAAAACTACATTGGTTCAAGGTATCGCTGAAGGTTTAGGAATCTCGGACTCGATTGAGAGTCCTACTTTCACACTGATTAACGAGTATTTTGGAGGTCGAATTCCGCTGTATCATCTAGATTTGTATCGACTAGAACCCGAAGAAGTGGAGGCTTTGCACTTAGAAAGTTATTGGGACGGGTTAGAAATGGATTTGGGAATTGTGGCGATCGAATGGGCGGAAAGATTGCAGTACAAACCAGAAAATTATTGGCAAATTTCTTTAAGTTATCTCGATAACGGGCGGCAAGCTGAAGTAATTGGTAATGGCGAGTTATTGGATTGGCAATGGGAAAATTGAGCGAGTGCGATTCCCTACCCTTCGGGAACCTCTGCGGGAAGATAGCTTCGCTCGCGCGTACTTACTGCGGACGGTTGACACGAATTAATTTGCCTCTCAAACTTTCTTCACCAGCAATAGCATCATTGATGCGTATTGACAACATTTCTACATTCCGATTTTTGGTACAAACAATAATACCAGAGTGGTCTGGCTGTCGGTTGTGCAGTCCGATAAAATCAAACCGATTTAATGTCAAAACAGCTCTATCTTTGCTTATAGCAAATGCTAGCACCTCTGGATCTGGAATCCCAAGTCCTGCTTTTCCTGCTTCCTGAACAGTCAGGATATTGTGACCAAAAGCGCGCAGCAATTGCACAACTGGCAAAGGAAATTGTTCGTCTGCATACAAATTCAGCATGACTCAGGCTTCCTCATTCTTGCAGATTGCTTCTTCGATTTCCTCCAGATGTGCATCAGCATAAGTCCAAACATTGACTAGATCGGCCGCGCTGAGATGGGGATAAAATTGTAGAAGTTCAGCATCGCTTGAACCTTCACGGCGAAAACTTTCAAGCAGCCAAACTGGGATGCGAGTTTTGGCAATGCAAGCATCGCCGCCACACACGTCGGGAGTTTTGGTAATTCCTGGCCAGCTATTGTTTAAACTTTGGGCTAAAAGTCTGATGACTTCAGCTTTCTCAGTCGGAGTTAAGGCCAGGAGTTGTGTTTCTAGTTCTTCGATGAGCATGGGTAAAATCGCCTTTGCGATGCAGGAATACCCAATTATAACACTTGAGTTAAATTCATGCTTGCTCAGCGTCAAATCTCAAGGCTTCTCCCCTCACATTTGTATCCAATTTACCATTCTCAAAAACAACTTTTCCTCCAACAACAGTCACAACTGGCCACCCAGTCAAACTCCAACCTTCAAAAGGACTCCAGCCGCACTTTGTCACCATTTCTTCTCGCACCACTGGTCGATAATTATCTAAATCTACTAATACCAAATCCGCATCAAAACCCGGAGAAATGACCCCTTTGTTGGGAATCTTATAAGCCTTCGCAACGGCTGCCGACATCCAATTAGCAACTTGTGCCACTGTACATCTTCCCTCTACTGCTTGCGTCAGCATCAAAGGCAAAGAAGTTTCGACTCCGGGCATTCCCGACGGCGTATTTGGATATTCTTGAGCTTTTTCTGCTAATGTATGCGGCGCGTGGTCGGTGGCGATAAAATCAATTACGCCGTCGAGTAAAGCTTGCCAAAGTATTTCGTTATCGCGGGGCTCGCGCAAAGGCGGATTCATCTGAGCTAAACTGCCAATTTTTTGATAGGCGCTGGTATTTAACAACAAATGCTGCGGCGTAACTTCTGCTGTCACCCAAGTCGGTTTTTCCTGGCGCAACAACTCAGCTTCATCCCCAGTTGAAAGGTGCAGAATATGCAGACGCCGCTGATACTTATTAGAAAGTTTTAATGCTAGCTGAGTTGCCAATAAAGCTGCTTGATTGTCTTGAATTTGCGAGTGCACGGCCACATCGGAAATCCCGGCAAATTCCTGACGCCTCTGGTTGATTCTAGCTTGGTCTTCTGCGTGTACCGCAATTAGTCGATCGCCTGCAGCAAAAATCGCCTCTAAAGTTGCTTCTCCATCCACCAAAAGCTGACCGTGCATCGAACCCATAAACACCTTAATTCCCGGAGTCGGATTCGCAGTCAACAAATCCGGCAAATTCTCGGGCGTTGCACCAATAAAAAAGCCGTAATTCACCAAACACTTCTCGGCAGCGCGACTTAGTTTATCATCTAAGGCAGCTTGGGTTGTGGTCAGAGGTCGCGTATTCGGCATTTCCAGAAACGATGTCACGCCGCCTTGAGCGCAAGCACAGCTAGCGGTAAATAAGTCTTCCTTGTGTTCTAAACCCGGTTCCCGGAAGTGTACCTGGGGATCAATTACTCCGGGTAACAGAGTTAAGCCTTTGGCATCTATTTCTCGATCGCCCGATTCGACAATTTCCGCAGCAACTTTGACAATTTGGCCATCGCAGATTTGCACATCTCCTACCAAAAACTCACCATTGGGCAAAAGAATGCGAGCGCGACGGATTAACAAACTTGAGTTGGGAGTCATAAGATACCATTAATTGAGTAAACAGCGTGCTAGCATGGAAGCATTATTAAGCTTATAATTTGTATCCAGCTCAGTCACTACAATACCCTATGACTCGTCTAGACAAGTCAGCCGACGAAAAACCTCCGCAAGACACCGAAAATCCTTGGATCGAAGGAATTAAGACGATCGGCTTAGCAGCCTTTTTAGCCTTTGGTATCCGCACCCTGGTTGCCGAAGCACGCTACATTCCCACCGGCTCGATGCTCCCAACCTTACAAATTAACGATCGATTAATTATAGATAAGGTAAGCTATCGATTCCAAGACCCCCAGCGAGGAGATATTATCGTATTTATGCCTCCTGACCCAGCTAGTTTGTGTACGGGACAGCCGCCACCGATAAAAGATGCCTATATCAAGCGAGTGATCGGACTGCCGGGGGACAGTGTGGAAGTCAAAGAGGGAAAAGTTTTTATTAACAAGCAGCCGCTACAGGAAAAATATATTGAAGAAATTCCGCAGTATCCCTACGGGCCTGTAGTTGTAGCTCCAAATTCTTACTTGGTGCTCGGCGACAACCGCAACGCAAGCTGTGACAGCCATTATTGGGGCTTTGTACCGAGGCAAAATATCATCGGTAGGGCAATTGTCCGTTTTTGGCCGCTCAATCGCACAGGTTCGATCGATCCCACGCCCATTTATCCCGCTAAAAATTAGCTACAACCGGCAACCCGCAGATTTTAATCTGCGGTTGTCAGTTTAAAGTACCAATTACCTATTAGCCATTTCCCACCACCAAATAATCAATGGTTAAATGAGATTTAGTATCAGGTTTCGCGATCGAGCACTTTCACAACTTTGTTATACATCTCCTCTGCTTCTTGCGGCGAATTGCCGATACTCGTCAATCCCACTTTGCCAAACTCGGACAAACAGCCCATTAAATGAAACACACTCCCCGTCTCAGTACCCGTTTCAAAGTGCAGTTGATTGTCAGCAATAATATCCATCAAATCGTTCGGTAACAATCCCCGATAGCGCTCTTTTTTCAAATTGTCAGAAGCAACATAATATTTCGGACGGCCCTGCTGGCTGTAAAATAATCCTGTCGAACGTTCGTACCGACCATTTGTTAACAGCTTCAGCGCCATAAAAGGATGAGTTGTACCGCCCTTGCGGAGGTTAATTTCTATTGCTTGCAAATCCCACTTGCCGTCGGATTGTCGCACTGCCATAAAATCTACTCCAAATCTCTCTAAAGCGCCTTTTTGAGCTAAGTTTTGCCCTACTTTCCATCCCAATTCCTGCAACGCTATTCGATAAGATTCGTCGGCAGGAAATCGGCAACCTAAGAAAATTTGACCGTCTGGG
>JACJNV010000228.1 GCA_014695175.1 Microcoleus sp. FACHB-DQ6
CTTGTTGCACGCGATCGTGCAAAAACTTATAAGCAGTAATAATTAGATGAGACTTAACGATTTCTTCTTCTGTTACGCCGAGTTCAGAAGTGGCTAAAATTAATCCATCCTGGATGGCTGGCAATAGCTCTTGAAACGTTTCGACGGTAGATTTTTCATTGACTATCGACAGAGTATTTAAGTCAAAACTATTGCCCACACAAGCGGCTAACCGTAAAACCTGCTGAGTTGAATCTGGCATTTTTCTCAATTTACCGACCATCAACTCAACGACGTTATCGGTAATCCCTACGGCTTCAATTTCTGAAATATTCCAATCCCAGTTTCTTTGCTCATAATTAAAAATCAGGAGGTTTTCTTCATCGAGAGTTCTGAGAAACTGATTGACAAAAAAAGGATTGCCTTGAGTTTTACCGACGACTAACTCAGCTAGGAGGATGACTGAAGCTCTCTCCCTCCGTACAGTATCAGCTATCAAGTTAGCAATATGTTCGATATCTAAGGGAGTTAAGGTAATGTGGTTAATAGTCGCGCCTTGATTTTTCAGCCCCTCCAGAGTCATGATTAAGGGATGCGTCGGGCTCACTTCGTTATCTCGATAAGCACCCATTAGAAATAAATATTTCGTTTCCTCATCTGCCATCATTACTTGCAGCAGTTTCAGAGTAGCGGAGTCAGCCCATTGCAAATCGTCTAGAAAAATGACTAAGGGGTGCTCGACTGAACAAAACACCCGGATAAATTTTTGGAAGACTAAATTAAAACGATTTTGCGATTCTGTAGCACCTAACTCTTGGACTGGTGGCTGTTTGCCGACGATGAATTCTACGTCGGGAATGACATCTATAATGATTTGACCGTTATCACCAAACGCCGCTAAAAGTTTTTCTTTCCAGGCGCCCAGTTGCGTTTCGCTTTCAGTTAATAGTTGCTTGACTAAGGACCCAAAAGCTTTAACAATAGCCGCATAAGGAACATTGCGTTGAAATTGGTCGAATTTCCCGGCAATAAAATAACCGTTTGCCTTAGTAATCGGTTTATAAACTTCTTGCACTAAGGCTGATTTGCCAATGCCAGAGTAACCAGACACTAACATAATTTCTGTTGTGCCATTGCTGACGCGCTCGAAGGCTGCTAATAAGGTTTCTATTTCGCGTTCTCTACCATAAAGTTTTTGGGGGATTTGAAACTTATCGGTAATATCTTTTTGGGCGAGCGCAAAATCAGCGATCGTTCCTTTAGCCTGTAGTTGTTCCAGACATTCTTCTAAATCGGCGATAATTCCCCAAGCACTTTGGTATCTTTTTTCCGCCGTCTTTTCTAACAGTTTCACTACAATATCCGAAACCGCTTTAGGAATTTCTGAATTAATTTCATGGGGCGGTACTGCTTGTTTAGCAATATGACAGTGGACTAATTCCATTGCATCGTTGTAATCGCATGGCAGTTGCCCCGTTAGCATTTCGTAAAAAGTGACTCCTAATGAGTAAAAATCCGTGCGGTAGTCGATCGCTCTGTTCATTCTGCCTGTTTGTTCCGGCGATATATAGCTCAGAGTGCCTTCTAAAACATTAGGATTTTTTAGGGTAGGATTCTCACGAGTTAAAACAGTAGAAATGCCAAAATCTATGATTTGGACTAGCCCTGTTGCCGAGTTAATAATAATATTGCTGGGGTTGATATCTTTATGAATTATTTTATGTTGATGAATGTCGCCTAACGCCCTAGTTATTTTAATAGCTGTTGACAAAAACTCTTCTAAGGTAAGTTTTTGATCGGCCAACCACAGCTTTAATGATTTTCCACCACAATCCTCGAAAATAATAACTAAACTGTTTTGATATCTTTCTAAGCTGTAGGTTTTAGGTAGACTTTCTAGGTTGAGGTTGTGTGTAATTTCGTATTCCTGCTTGTATCTGACTAACGAAGCGGGCATCGGATAATCTTGCTTGAGAAATTTGAGAATTACCCGTTGGTTGTCTTGCTTTCTCAGTCCTCGGTAAACTAAAGAATTGTTAGCTTCATGTATTTGGTTGGTAATCTCGTAACCAGCTAATTTAATCATCTTTGCAACCTCTTTTAATAATAAATACACATTTTTTTAGCAGTTATCAATTTGTAAGTAGATGTGCCCTCTAATATAAACACTAGCTTGCCCTTTAAGCAAAAATTAAATTTTAAATAAAAAAATATTAATTTTTACATTTCTTAAAAAAGTACAAATAAAGATTTATGTTAGGAGTGATCTCGCTCTACAGTTTCCTCCAAAAGCAGACAGAACAGAGCGAAGAGATCTCGCCGTTGAGCTTCCTCGGAGATTTGGGCGTTGCATAATTCTAGTATGAATAGGTGGAATCACCATGCAATAAAAGCCAGTGAAAATCAACCGACAGCCGTAAAAACCGTAATAAAAAAGGAAAACCGAAGCACATTTGTGTCAAATCTGGTTGTCAATTTATCGCTGATTATGAATCCCACGCCTGGTTACAGTGATACTGTGAAACCCCAAGGTATAAAAATGTATGTCAATGGTAGGAATTTTCGGACTATCAACGAATCAAGGGAGCTCATCACATCACTCTAATAACTTGAGTAAGACTTGTCGGAAAACTCCGAGTCGATGCTTATCACCCCGAAGTCATTTCAGAAGTCGATGAGCTCGATGAATTACAGACTGATGTGAAAAAAACACACCAAATCTGGCCGTGCACAGCCGTTGGCCACTTTCGTTCAGGAATTTTACAATGGGTATTGGGATATAATAGTTCCGAGACATTTGATAGGGTTTCCGGTTGCATCGGAAACGATATAAGTCCTAAATACATTACCTAAAATTTCAGGAGTTTCCAGTTACTGCACTATTGATACCTTGATTCAGCAACGCCTCTTTTTCCTTCTTCATTCAACACTCCATTACCAAGGATTGCCAATCATTGTAAAGGCGGCCCAATAATAAGGATGCAAAAGCACTCGATCGCCCCGGGCCGCAATTTCCCGAGGCAAAGTTAGACTCATAGAAAGCCCTTCGACTCGCAGCATCCCGTCTTGAATCCGCACGCGCCCCTGCAGCATCTCCAATTGCGCGCGTCGCAAAGCCTCCGCTTTAATCATCAAATTACCACCGCGTCTGGGGGTTCGCAACTGCCGATAAAACTGCGTCATCAGCCCCAAAGTCCCCTCATCGCTGACTTCCCACAAACTCGCCAAAGCCGATTTAGCACCGCTAGCTACCGCCAAACCCGCAAACCCCAACTCCGCCTCTTCGTCGCCCAAAGCGGTACTGCACGCGCTTAAAACTAACAGATTCACCGGCGGTTCATTCCATCGCAACTGCCGCATTTGATCGAGGCGCAATTTAGTATCCCACAACTGAATGTAAGAATTTTTCGGTTCCCCGGGCTGGAATTCGCTGTGAGTTGCTAAGTGAATGATGCCAAAAGGTCGATTTGCCCGCTGAGCTTGCAAATTTCCGAGAGTAAAATCTTGATTCAAAAATGATTTTCCGCGATCGGGCGGCGCGATCGACTCTAACTCCACCGGCACAGCCGGTAATGGCGCTTTATCTTCAAATACCGACGCCCCCATTGCCAAAATTTCATCATCCGCAATATTGTCGTAGCCGATATCAGTTAAACTCAGACTCGGCATCACGCTAATGCTGTATTTCTCAACTAAAAAGCCTTTGCCGTCGTGAAGGGCCGCAAACGGTACGCTCCGCAAACCTGCTGCTGGAATTACAATTAAATTGTCAATCTTTAAAGCTGCCAATTCTGCGGCAACTGGTGCAATTAACCACCGATAAAGTTTTTGCGCCGTATCCAAATAACTAATGCTGCTTCTTTTTCGGGGATTAGTTATTTCGCTTTGCAGGGCGTCGGCTAGTTGCAACACCTGCCAGCGCGTTGTCGCCGGAATTAAAACGCGCTGGGGTTGAGCGTTAGCTGTTACTAACACTAATTCTAAATGCTCCCCGTTAGGAACATCGGAAACTTCTTTGCCATCCGGCTGCAACCTCTGGGTCAACTTATTTTCTAAGGGATGAGGGGGCTGGGATGCGAGGTTTGTTCTCGCAGGCAATAGATTAGATAAATCCTGACTTGCCACCACTACAGAATCATTTTCTTTGGCGGCGCCTGCATCCGCTATGCTGACCCAATTCATATAAATAATGGCAGATTTTATCCCGGTAGTTTGTTCGTTTTTGCGAAGAGTTTCGTAAATAACCGACATATTACTAATCGGTCTTCTTGCGGGCAAGTCCAGATATTTTTCGTACTCGCGAGTAAAGGTTTGTTCAAATTCTAAAACTCCCGAACCTGCCGCATCTAATCTGCCAGAAGGAGCGAAAATATCCGGGCTAGTTGGGGAATGTTTGTATCTACTTGGCGATCGCAATTCTACTTCCATAGATGCAGGAAGTGACAGCGCAGGCTCGGGATTTACGGGGACTACTGGCACTACAGGCGGTGGGGCAATTGGTGCCGGAATTGGTGCCGGAATTGGTGCCGGAATTGGTGCCGGAATTGGTGCCGGAATTGGTGCAGGAGGAGAGGGCGGGCCCGGCGTAACTAGGGAAATCTGATTTGGTAAACTTCCTTGCGTGTAAGTTTGTCCAAAAGAAAAAGTGGGCAAAATGGCGTTTCCCCCGCCAGCATTAATGCTTCCCCGGGTTCCATTATCGATCGCGCCGCCAACTACAAACGGTCGATCGATACCGCCTCCGTGGCGAATTGCGACTGCCCCCGCCCGCGCACCTCCGGCAGTAGAAATACTGGAAAAATTGCCCGATATATCGTTGAAAACACTGTTCGAGCTAAACAAACCGAGGGTTGTCACATCAACGCTGCCGCCAGTGCCACCAGTGCCGCCTTGAGCGTTGATAAAGCCCAACTGAATGTTATCAGTCGCGCTCAGGGAAACGCCTCCGCCGTTGCCGTTTGAAGTGCTGCTGGAGTTGAGATCGAGAGCCGAAATGCCCGATGAAGAGGTGACAGCAATATTTCCGCCGATCGCCCCCGAAGCGTTCAAAGCTCCCGCAGTTACAGGACCGGCATTGCTTTTGAGAGCGATCGCGCCTCCTGTGCCCGCCGATGACGAGTCGATCGCACCCGCAGCAACAGTATTTCCCTCAACCCGAATCCTCCCGCCGTTCGAGGTAATATTACCAGTCCGAACCTCCCCGCTTCCTTGCAGATTCACGCTGCCGCCATCCGTCCTTAAATTACCCTCTAGGAGGACATTTGCTGCCTTGATATCGGCTCCCAAAGCGGCCGTGCTGTCCCCCCCGAAGGTAACAGAATCTCGCGCGTTAACGCTCAAACTGCGCGCTGCAATTGTGGAAGTCGCCGTCACGCTAGCAGCATCAGCCGAGAGCCGGCCCAACCTCTGAGTTTGACCGACTAGGCCGTCAAAAGTAATGTTGCCGCCAGCGCGCAGCGTCAAATTATTTGCGCGGCCCGGCGTGCTGTCGAGGCTATTGGCAAAAGCAATATTGCCGGTAGTGGCGGTTAGGGCGGCGGTGCGATCGACTGTGACGTTACTATTGAAATTCATGTCGCCAGATGTCGCAATATTGCCCGAAACCTGGGTACTACCGGCGTTGATAGTCAAACTAGCCAGCGGTGCAGCTTGACCGACTGTAGCGCCGAACAGCACTCGCTGAGCGTCAAGTCTCAGGGCGCGAGATCCGTCTAGGCTACCGGAGAACAGAATGTTGCCCCTAGCTTCTGTGCTCAAAGCCACGTCAGCATTGAGGGATGCGTTTCCTGTAAAAGTGAGATCGCCGCCGGATGTCGCAATGTTGGCGTTGAGATCGGTTTTGGGCGCGTCGAGAGTCAAGCTAGCGCTGCCGCTTGTTCTCAGGGGATTGTCGATCGCGATCGAGCTGCCTTGAAGTGTCAGCGGGCTGTTGAAAGTAATGGGTGCGACGATCGCGATCGACGAGCTGCTACCGTTTTCGCGCCCGATCGCGATCGAGCCGAAATCCCCCGCCAAAGCGCCGAGATCCCTTGCCGTCAAGTCCAAAATGCCCAAAATATCGCCGGTGCCACCGATCCGAATTGCTCGGCTATCGTTGGGTTGAAAGCGAATTGTTCCCCCCGCACTGCTGACAGAATTGCTGCCGCCCCTCAAATCAATGCCGTTAGCAGTGAGAGCGATATTGCCACCGTTAGCATTAAGTCCGCCCAGAGAGATGCTGCTGGCGAAAATGTTGATGTTGCCACCTTGAGTCTCGATTAAATCGTTGGGGTCATTGACAAAAAACACTCCGCCCGATCTAAATGTTACGGTGTCTCCCGCGATCGCTTGCAGCGAAAGTTTGTTATCCGGCAAGTCTTGGAGGGTGATGTAGCCCGGGGTTTCTAGAACCACGTTGCTGCCGGCCGCCATCTGTTCCAACTGCACTTCTGAGATCGATGTTTCATTGGGTTCTGGTGCCGCTTCGAGTCCGCCACCGGTTGATGGCGCGCTGGTGTCGCCGTTACCGCTGACGATCGTAATATTTGCCGGATCGAGGAACAAATTGCCGATCGCACCGTTAGTCGCGCGGGTATCGACCTGTCCTTGGAAAGTTAAAGCATTTTTGCCGGAAACTTCTACTCTGCCGCCGTTACCTGTGGCGATGCCCCCGCGAGCAGTAATATTGCCGAAGAAGCGAGTTGTATTGTCTGACCAAATTACCGCAGTGCCGCCATTGCCGCGGTCGATCGCGTTTGCTGCGATCGTAGAATCAGGACTAACATAAGTTACCTGTGCGTTCGGCACTGGTTCCATCCCCCGGAAACCGCCTCCGACGCGCACAGTACCTCCGCCGTTCGTCCCGGAAGCATTGATATTTGCGCCGAAGAGTCCAACTTTTTCCCCTAAAATATTGACTGTGCCGCCAGCATTCCCAGAAGGAGCAAATACATTTAAAGAACCCGAGACGATCGCACTTCCCGGAACTGCCGCCACTGTTTGGCCGCCAGTCAGTACCACTTGACCTTGTTCGTTAGTCGTTAAACCTGTGGCTGATGCTACGCCGGGACCCGTTAGTAACTGAGGCAAAGAAACTGGGGCGATCGCCGAGTTTTTTGACGGCAAAGACGGAGTAATTTCTAAACTTAATAAATTGCCAACTTGACTGATACGGACTGCATTTTCTCCCCGAACAGCAGCCACAGTAATTTGACCGTTGGGAGCGGATAATTGTCCTGTATTAATAACGGTGCCACCGAGCAAAGTTAAACTTTGCCCGCTGCCAACTGCCAAGTTCCCCGCATTGACAATTGCACCAACTTGTGAATTATTAAAATTAAATTGATTGGGATTCCCCAGTAAAGCTTTGTAATTATTAATTCCTGCCGAATTGAACCAGCGATCGCCGAAACCAATACCTGTAGCAGTTGTCGCCAAAAACGACCCCGGCACGTTTAATCTAGCATTTTGACCGAAGACAATTCCGGCAGGATTCATTAAGAATAAATTTGAGTTGCCACCGCTTACAGAAATCAGACCGTTAATTATGGAAACATTGTCGCCGGAAATCCGCCCTAAAATATTTTGAATATTTGGATTAGTTAGAAAATTAGCTATTTGAGCTTCGCTGAGATTAAATTGGCTGAAGCTGTGAAAAAGATTTGCCCCGTTTCCTGACAGTTGCCCGCCGCTAATGTCTGTGCGATTTTGCTCGGACTTAACAACAGTATTCGTGCCGTCAGTAGCAGGAACTACAGGTTGCGATCGCACTGCTAGCGGTAGCAGCCCAAAACCTAATGTCAAAATTAGAGCAGAACGAAAATAGGTCATTGGAGGAAGCCATTAGTCATTAGTCATTATTCATTAGTCATTAAGTAGATCGGCACAAAAAAGCAATAATATCTTGGCGGGGCGGGTGGAGCCAGTATCTTTACTTGTAAGAAGTTTATTGCTGCACTCACCCGCCCTCCCATGTAATGTTTATTTGTAACCACCTACTTAGTCAATTAGTCATTAGCCCCAGGAAACAAGGAAAAGCCACTTTCCCATTACCAATTACCCATTCCCGATTACAAATTCTCCATTACCAATTCTAATCTCTTCTCGTTTTGATTTTTTTTGAGCTGTAATGTTCCGCCAAAGTGCCAATAAACTTAAAAAGGTCGATCGAACACCGCCACCGCCGGGGGTCGAGCGCACTCCCAAACCACCCGTTGCCAGAATGTCGGAAATTTAAGGCAAATTTTGTATTTATCTGTCGCCAGTGTATTGACAAAATCCCCCCAGAGTCCTATGATTGGAGCACTGATTTGGTGGGACAGCAAAAACCCACACCATAACTGGCTCCTCTAATAAAGTTAAAAACAAAATATTGATGCTTTTAGAGACCAACCATGCAAACCCCAGCTTTCCCATTTCTAACTGAACAAATAGTAGAGCGGATATTTTCGTCAGGCGAACTGACTCGGGATGACAGACAGCGAATTCAGTCAATGCTCTTAAATGAGTCGATCGGCGAAAATGAATTGAGCTTAATTGAAAAAGTGATGGAAGGCGTAGTCAAGGGAATACTTGACGTGATGAATTAGTTGATAACTGGCGCTAACATATCTAAATGTAGGGTGCGCCGAGGCGCACCTTAGCCTAATTTTAAATAAAATCGAAAATCGAAAAGGGAAAATTCTGTCACCGTTCTAAAAATCATCATCCGGGCCGTCATCCGGGCTGTCATCCGAACTCTGATCGCGACGCACAAGTTCAGAAGGAGGCCTATCGTTACTCCAGGCCCACCACACGCCATCGCACTGGCAGCGGTAAAATTCTTGCCACTTGCGGCGGTTGAACTCGGTGTATACTGGCGATCGGCGATTAATCCAGACCTCAGCGGCATCAGTGCAGCTAGCACCGCACTTGGGACAGCAAAACTCATTAGCGTGAACCGCCGTCGCAGTCCATTCAGGAGGATGTGGAGCAAAAGCTTCCATGTGTTAGAGTTTCTATCTAAACTGCTGGTAATTACGGCAAATCAAGGCTTGCTAAAGATCCGCAGAGTTCGGAATGACCTAAGCAATGACATCAGTACGCTGTTGAGTGCGTAATTTATCGGCCCGTTATTTTTTTTAGCATTTGCCGTCAGATGAATAGTATAACTGATGTGGTGCCAGCCGTCGATCGGCATTCTTAAGTATTTCAAGGACTAGGCTCATGTCAATCTACAATCTTATCTCGTTTCTGGGAATTTTTGGCTTATGTGCGATCGCCTGGATTTTTTCAGAAAACCGACAGTCCAAGTATATTCCCTGGCGCGTCATCATCTGGGGCATTGGACTGCAATTAGTCTTAGGATTTTTAGTATTCCTGTTCCCCCCAACTCGCATCGCCCTAGAGTGGTTTACGGGCTTACTGGATGGAGTATTCACCGCTGCTGACGCTGGAGCGAGATTTGTATTCGGGAGCAATGTTGTACCGATACCTGGTAAAACTCCGGCAGTTAATTTAGGATATATTTTTGCCTTTAGAGCTTTACCGACAGTCATCTTTTTTTCTGGCCTCATGGCCTTGCTATACAACATCGGCGTGATTCAAATTATCACCGAACTTTTTGCCAAAATCTTTTATACGACAATGCGGTTGAGCGGCGCAGAAGCCCTCAGCGGTGCGGCTAATATTTTCGTAGGCATTGAAGCGGCAATTGTCGTCAAGCCTTATTTGCCCAAAATGACTCGTTCGGAACTTTGTGCAATCCTCTCTTGCTGTTTTGGGACTGCCGCTTCTTCAACTTTAGCAATTTATGTCAGTTTTCTAAAGCCAGTTTTTCCCAATATTTTAGGGCATTTAGTTTCAGCTTCAATTATCGCCATCCCCGCTTGTTTTGTCATCTCCAAAATCTTAGTCCCGGAAACAGGCGTGCCCCTGACAATGGGTGGGATTCCCAAGGAAGAACCGAAGCCTAAAGACCGCGAGTTTGTGGGCGAAGAAATTTCCGAAATAAACGGCGAAGAATTCAAACAAGAGACTGTTGGGGGAGAACCCATCGAACGAGTCAGCCCTTTGGATGCGGCAATTGTTGGCGCATTGGACGGTGTAAAAATGGCGGTAGCCATTGCCGCTGTTTTGATTTTAATCTTGGGCTTAGTTTCCTTAATTAATCAATTCTTTGGCTGGCTGGCAATTTTGCCAAGTCCAATTGGTGACTTGTTCAAAGTTGTCACCTTAGCCAACATTATGGGAGTCTTATTTTATCCCCTGACGCTATTAACAGGAGTTCCATTAGAAGACTCTTGGGAAGCGTCAGTAATTATCGGTCGCCGGCTGTTAGAAACAGCGATTCCGCCCTATCAAAGTTTAGCAGAAGCGGGGGCAAAAGGACTGGTGAGGCCTCGTACAGTTTTAATTGTCAGTTACGCCCTTTCCGGCTTCGCCCACTTAGCCTCCGTCGGCATATTTGTCGGCGGTACGATCGCCCTAATTCCCTCCCGTCGCAAAGACATTTCCGAGCTCGGTTGGAAAGCATTATTTGTCGGCACTTTAGCGACAATGATGATCGCTTGCATCGCCGGCACCTTTGACACCGGAGACGCCAGCATTTTAGGCGCTCAAACAGCTCCTGCGGCCCCGTTAGCCGCACCAGTTTCTCCAAAACCGCTATCCTCCCCAGCCGCGAATTCAAAGCCGTCAGTTGCCCCAGCAATTGCCAGTCCGAAGCCTTCGCCCAACCCCGAAAAAGCGGCTCCGAAAGCTCAACAATCTCCCTCTCCCGCATCCAAGAAAACCCCTTAGTTATCTTCTATGGAGTTGTAGGGGCGGGTTTTACAAACAATATTTAACTCCCGTCAAAAATCTACATAAACCCGCCCCCACACCACCAATAATCTACATCAACTTTGATTTCGATAAAATCAGTTAGGGACGCACTCTGACCCAAGAAACCGGGTTTTTCACCAAATCTGTGGCTAACGCATCTTCTCAGCAAAAAACCCGGTTTCTGGCTACCCGTGCATAAGTCCTAAGATTGTCAATTATCCACAAATATTGTATGTAAAACTAGCCCTTGGGTGGCGGCGGGTTTACGAGATTGTAGGTTTTAGGCAATTATTGTAGGTAAAACCCGCCCCTACAAGCCCCTGATAGATATTATTGTTTTTTAGGCAGATGCAATCACAAATTACCAATTACTAATTACCCCAAAATTTATGAATCCAGATCCAGAAATTCGCCG
>JACJNV010000229.1 GCA_014695175.1 Microcoleus sp. FACHB-DQ6
GTAAAAATACTGTAAAGGATAGGTAAAATGCGGGTTGCGATCGCAGGTGCGGGACTGGCTGGAATGACCACAGCAGTCGATTTAGTGGAGGCCGGCCACGAAGTAGAAATTTTTGAATCCCGCCCCTTTGTCGGCGGCAAAGTCGGCAGTTGGGTAGATCCAGACGGCAATCACGTTGAAATGGGTTTGCACGTCTTCTTCGGCTGCTATTATAACTTATTTGCCCTGATGAAAAAAGTGGGAGCTTTTGACGATTTGCTCCTCAAAGAACACGTCCACACTTTTATCAATCGAGGCGGCGAAACAGGTTCTTTGGATTTTCGCTTTCCGGTGGGTGCTCCTTTGCACGGATTGAAGGCATTTTTTACTACATCCCAGCTATCCGTACAAGACAAAATTCAAAATGCGATCGCCCTGGGAACTAGCCCGATCGTCCGAGGTTTGATAGACTTTGACGGGGCAATGAAAACTATCCGCGATTTGGATAAAGTTAGCTTTGCTGACTGGTTCCGCAGTCAAGGTGGCAACCAAAACTCGCTCAAAAGAATGTGGAATCCCATCGCCTACGCACTAGGTTTTATCGACACTGAAAATATTTCGGCCCGGTGTATGTTGACAATCTTTCAATTTTTTGCATCGAAAACAGAAGCCTCTGTCATGCGGATGCTGGCTGGTTCTCCCAACGAATATTTGCACAAACCAATTGTGGAATATTTGGAAAAAAAAGGAGCAAAAATTTACACGCGGCGCAGAGTCCGAGAAATTCAGTTTGAAGAAGGCGAAGAAACCCGCGTGACAGGCTTGGTAGTAGCTAACGGCGAAACAGAAGAAAAGATTACCGCAGACGCTTACGTTTTCGCCTGCGACGTGCCAGGAATTCAGAAAATATTGCCCCCAGCTTGGCGCAAATGGTCGGAATTTGACAACATTTATAAGTTAGATGCAGTGCCAGTTGCTACAGTACAATTGCGGTTCGACGGTTGGGTAACGGAACTCGAAGACGAAGCCAAGCGCAAACAGTTGAGCCACGCTGTAGGAATCGATAATTTGCTGTATTCAGCAGATGCAGACTTTTCCTGTTTTGCAGACCTAGCGCTGGCAAGTCCCAAGGATTATTATAAAGAAGGACAAGGTTCGCTGTTGCAGTTGGTGCTGACACCGGGAGATCCGTTTATCAAACAAAGCAATGAGGCGATCGCCCAACACGTACTTAAGCAAGTTCAGGATTTATTTCCCTCAGCGCGGGAATTAAACATGACTTGGTACAGTGTAGTGAAGCTCGCTCAATCTTTGTATCGCGAAGCACCGGGAATGGATGTTTTCCGCCCTGCTCAAAAAACTCCGATCGCCAATTTCTTTCTAGCAGGAAGTTACACTCAGCAAGACTACATTGATAGTATGGAAGGAGCGACACTTTCAGGCCATCAAGCGGCTAAGGCAATTCTCGAAGCTTACAGTCATTAGTCATTAGTCCTCTCTCGTTTTCTCTGGTTCCCAGGCCTAGCCTAGGAACCAGAAAAAAACAATTATTCAATCTAAAATCTAAAATCTAAAATCTAAAATCGCATGACTGATTGGTTAGAACACAGCGTCCAAATAGAAGTAGCAGTTCCCATCGAATTAGCGTGGCAACTCTGGTCAGACTTAGAGCAAATGCCGCGCTGGATGAAATGGATCGAATCAGTTAGCATTCTCGAAGACAACCCAGAATTGTCGCGCTGGAAACTCGCAACTGGCGGGTTAGAATTTAGCTGGCTTTCTCGGATTCTCAAAGTAGTGCCGAATCAGATAATTCAGTGGGAATCGGTAGACGGTTTGCCAAATCGGGGTGCTATAAGATTTTACGATCGCAAAAACAGCAGCATTGTCAAACTGACGGTAGCTTATGGAGTTCCCGGCTGGCTGGCAAAATTGATGGACAATTCATTTCTAGCGCGAGTAGTTGAATCGACTCTTATGGCTGACTTGGAAAGGTTTAAAGAGTATGCTCTGGAAGTGAAAGCAACTTCTTAAATTATGAGGACTAAAGTCATAACTACTAACCAGTTTGTAGTTATGACTTCAGTCCTTTAATTTCTAATTTAGGACTTATGCACCCGAACAAAGAAACCGGGTTTTTGAACCGAGATTGAAAGTTTTAAGCAAATATTTTGGTTAAAAAGCCGGTTTCTGGGTGCCCGTGCGTCCGAGATTATAATTGTAACGCGAGAGTCGATCGCCCTTTTGCGTCAGTATCATAGAGATGTGCTGCTGATTCCTTCTCGGTTCAGTTATGAGTTACTGCCTAAACCCCGCCTGTCAAAACCCGCAAAATGCCGATCGTACCCAATTCTGCCTGAATTGCGGCTCCAAACTGTTGCTGAGAGAGCGTTACCGCGCCATAAAACCCCTCGGGCGCGGCGGTTTTGGCCGCACTTTTCTCGCAATAGACGAAGACAAACCCTCGAAACCGCGCTGTGCAATTAAACAGTTTTTCCCCCTCTCCCAAGGTACCAGCAGCAGCGAGAAAGCAGCAGAATTATTCAACCGAGAAGCGGTGCGGCTGGACGAGTTGGGGAAACACCCGCAAATTCCCGAACTGTTGGCGCACTTTCAGCAGGAACGCTATCAGTATTTGGTACAGGAATTTATAGAAGGTCAGAATTTACAAGAAGAGTTGGCGCGGACTGGGCCTTTCAGCCAAAGTCAGATTCTCAGTCTGCTGAAGGATTTATTGCCAGTATTGCAGTTCGTGCACGATCGCAGTGTAATTCACCGAGATATTAAACCGCCCAATATTATCCGCCGCCGCATTTCTCAAACTCCCATAATTTATACTTACCCCACATTAACCGGGGAATTAGTTTTAGTTGATTTTGGCGCTGCAAAAGTTGTGGAGGGTTTGAGAGAAACCGGTACAGTCATAGGTTCTCCCGAATTTGTGGCGCCGGAACAAATTAGAGGTCAAGCGGTTTATGCTAGCGATTTGTACAGTTTGGGAGTAACTTGCATTTATTTGCTAACTCAAATATCTCCTTTTGATTTGTTTGATATCAATCGAGATGTTTGGGTTTGGCGAGACTTTTTGAAGGTTCCAATCGATCCGAAATTAAGTCGCATCCTCGACAAAATGGTCGAATCGAGTCTCAGTCGGCGCTACAAATCTGTAGCTGAGGTATTGAAAGATTTGCAGTCGCAGCAGTCGGCGGGGGCGGGCACGGGGGCACCGCCCCTACCAGCGCCTAAAATTTCCGTGCCGCAGAGGACGCCTGTGGTGCAGAATGCAGTGCCCTCAACGGTTGCAGGCACAATTATACCTGTGCCGCCGATGCAGCGGGTTGTGCCGGCACGCGCGCCTACTTGGAGGTGTGTTCATACTCTGGTAGGGCATTCTAATGCTGTCACCTCGGTAGCTTTCAGTCCCGATGGCGCGATTTTAGCTAGCGGCAGTGAGGACAAGACGATTGAGATGTGGAAGTTGGAGACCGGTAGGCGGTGGTACACTCTCACGGGTCATTCTGACTGGGTGACTTGTGTGGCGTTTAGTCCTGATGGCGCGAGTTTGGCTAGTGGCGGCCGGGACAAAATGATTCATATTTGGGATTTGAATAAGGGTAAGTGGTGGTACGCTTTGGCTGGTCATTCTGACAGGGTTTCTGCTGTGGCGTTTAGTCGCGATGGTCAGGTTTTGGCTAGCGGCAGTCGGGACAAAACTGTGCAGTTGTGGAATTTGAATAAGGGAAGGCGGATGTCGGCTTTGAGTGGTCACGC
>JACJNV010000023.1 GCA_014695175.1 Microcoleus sp. FACHB-DQ6
TGGTCTTGGTTAAAAAGTCGCATCCGCAAACAGCTCGATCAGTTTAATTGTTTGCGAGATGCGATCGAGGATGTCTTGCGTCTTGCGTCCTAACCGCCTTGGCGGTTGCTATAGCACAAATTGTAGAAACAGAAGGCACATTTACAGAAAATCAAATTCAAGACTTACTCAATAGCTTATTACCCGTCCTTCACTTCATCCATTCCCACAACGTTATTCACCGAGACATCAAACCCGGAAACATCATCCGCCGCGCCGACAAACAATTAGTTTTAGTAGACTTTGGCGCCGCAAAAATTGCCACAGGTACAGCCTTACTCAAAACAGGAACCAGCATCGGCAGCCCCGAATACATCGCCCCCGAACAAGCTAGAGGCAAAGCATTTTTTACCAGCGATTTGTACAGTTTAGGCGTAACTTGTTTGTATTTGCTAACTCAAGTTTCCCCTTTTGACCTGTTCGATCCTGGTGAAGATGCCTGGATATGGCGGCAGTATTTGGCCAAGAACCCGGTGAGTGAACAACTCGGGAAAATGTTAGACAAAATGATTGAAAATGCTACCAACCGCCGCTATCAAACGGCTGTTGAAGTATTAAAAGAAATTAATACCCAAGTTGCGATCGACCTAGCCGTTCCCCAAACAATTTCCAAGTTAGTCAAACCCGCCCCAACTCCCACCCTGACTCAACAGCAAACCTATAACTGGCAATGTTTTCACACCCTAACAGGTCACAAAAACTTAATTTACTCTGTTGCTTTCAGCCCCAACGGAGAAGTTGTAGCCAGCGGCAGCGATGACAAAACAATCAAGCTGTGGGGAGTTGAAGACGCGCAAGAAATAGTGACTCTTATAGGTCATACTAACTCAGTGTATACAGTAGCTTTCAGCCCGGACGGGCTGATGCTAGCCAGCAGCAGCCACGACAAAACTATCAAACTTTGGCGGATGAAAGATGGGCAAGAAATCCGCACCCTGCTCGGTCACATTAACTCAGTTTACGGCGCAGCTTTCAGTCCCGATGGCGAAATTATTGCTAGCTGCAGCTGGGACAAAACAATCAAGATTTGGCGAGTCCAAGACGGGCAAGAAATTCGCACGCTTGCGGGTCATACAAATTTAGTTTATTTTGTTGCTTTTAGCCCTGATGGAGAAACTATTGCTAGCTGCAGTTGGGACAGAACAGTCAAAATTTGGCGAGTTAAAGATGGGAAGCTAATTCGCACACTTACAGGTCATACAGACTCCGTTCGCTGCATAGCTTTCAGTCCAAATGGAGACTTTTTGGCTAGCGGCAGCCACGATAATACTATTAAAATTTGGTGGGTCAAAGATTGGCAAGAAGTTTTAACTATCACAGGACATTCTTGGTATGTTGATTCTATTGCTTTTAGTCCCGATGGCGAGATTCTGGCTAGCAGCAGCAATCAAATTATCAAAATTTGGCGAGTGAAAGACGGTCAAGAAATCTGTAATATTGCAGGTCATACTAACTCGGTTTATTCCGTTAATTTTAGCCCGGAAGGAGAGTTTTTGGCTAGCGGCAGCAGTGACAAAACTATTAAGATTTGGCAGAATACCATGTTTGTTTAATTAGCCACAATCAAAGTTGTTTGTAATCGGTGGGCGGGGGCAGGTTTATGATAATTGTGGGTTTTAGGCGATTATTGTTGGTGAACCTCCCCCTACAGGAATTATGGTCAATTCACCGAACACGATATGATTCAACCGTTTTCCCTTTCAATTTTTTGCCGCAACTCCCGAATGACTGTACTTGTAGGGCGATCGCGGGACATTTGCCAGCATTCCTCCACAATTTCTGATACATTAAAATTGGGAAAATAACGGCTAACTGAACTTTCTACATATCGATCGTTTTGCAAGTCGTAAATTCTGAGCTTATTTTTCTTAAATAGCCACACTTCCGGCACTTGATAAGGCAAATAATCATCTAAATCCGTGTAGCTAGTTACGTCTACTTCGATTACTAGATCGGGCGGCGGTTCAACACCCCAAGCAATCCGATCTTTACCAAGAATTGCCGCGCAATTATCGATATAAAAACAATAATCTGGTTCAATCCCTCTTACCTCCGGCAAATCCATCGTAATTGGCGTAAACGCTTCATAATCTCTGCCCAAGTAATCTAGCAGAACCATTGCCACCATTGCAATAATATGAGCTTGTCGTCCGTGTACGGGTAAAGGGGACATTAACAAAATCTCTCCTGGTCGATATTTGATGCGCGGAATCTGACGGTCTCCTAATTGTTGCACAAGAGCTTGATAGTCCTGCCAAGTACCAGGCAATTTAATCACTGTTCCTGGCGGCAAATGAATTTTTTCTGGGGTGACAACTGCAAACATAAAATTTATACCTCTAAAAAGTTCTTTATTTATCAATCTATCTGCTTCACTATCTCCAAGGCTAACCCTAAGACCTCTGCAATTTGCTCATCGCTTAAGCCAAGCTGCCGTAACTTACCCACCGCTTCAATCTTAACTTGATTCTTCTTGCCCTGGAAGTCAGGATTCGGAGGCTGACTTTTATCGGGGGTGGTAGTGGGTACTTCTGAGCAAGCATTGATATAGTTAATTGTGTGGCTATTACCAAAATTAGTAGTGCGATCGCCAAAATTTATATTCAGATTTAATTGCCGTTCTAGAACAGATTCCAGATTACCTTTATCAACTGGTTCATCAAAAGCATCAGATAACATATGCAAAAGCTCGTAACCTACATCCTTAGCATGACCCGCCGTACAACCGTAAGTATCTGCAATATCAGAATATTTTTGTCGCTTCAGTATTCCCTCGATAATTTTACGCTGCAAGTCATTTAGATGTTTGCCTGTCTTCGCGCTGAGCACTTCATCTACAAATTGCAAGATATGGGCAGTGTCCATCAGTAGGGGTGTCAGAGACCTATAGTTAGTATAGCCGTCTTTATCCGTCTTTATCCGCCTTTTTCCGCCTTGCATCGAATTTTAGAAATACCCGTCTTTTTCCGTCTTTTCTCCCCTTTTCAGTTTTGGGCGATCGGTCTATGATATGGAAAATGATAAAAATCAGCTTCGTTGGAAAAAGGGACTGCACATCTAATCCCAATCTTCAACAGCGATCGAAGGGGCTTTACCAAGTTGCGAGTTGCGCTCGCACTTCCAAATTATCTTATAGGTTTTGGGCGATCGCCTGTATTGCGAACAGAATTTCATCTACCAGTTTTCAGGCTTCTGCAATGTCTATCGATCGGATAGGCAAGTTTTGCCGATATTATCCCATCTTTGGGACATTTGAGCAAGTTTTTTTGGAAAAGTTCAGACTCAATCCGACTGACAGGGCGATCGGGTGTGGTTTTTGATTGGGAATGTATTGTTTGACACTTAAATTTTTAAGTATGAAGAAGATAAAAGCTCAACTTCCTGGAACCGTTTTTCTAGGGTTACTGATTACAGGTTCATTATTTCAATCTTCTGGGGCTTTGGCTCAACAAATAGCAAAAATGAGATTTGTGTGGGATTTTACACCCGTCGGCGGTGCTGTCTACTTCAACATCTGCACCGAGCCTGAATTCAACGTCAACGAGCGTACAGGAGGATGTGCAAATATTAATGTTCTGGACTCAAATGTGACACAGAATAAAGATAGAACACGGTTAGTAACTGATAGATTGCGGGCAGGTACTTCATACAAAGCTTGTCTGGTAGCTGACAACATTGGTCGTGGCTTTGAAGGACGACGGATTCAGTGTTACAATTTCGTGGCTCGTGATGGGCAAACAATCCGATTCTCGCTTAATCAATTACAGTATGTGGGTGCTCCATAACTTTAGGTATCATGGTCTTGCTCGCCTTACAAAGATGGCGGGCAATCCCCATTCTATTTGCAAGGCGAGCGCACAAGAGTCACCTAATCATCTCCTCACCAGACAACAGGAGATGAGTGGTATGGAGGCGATCGCCCCTTACTTGTTTTACCGATAGGCGATCGATGAAAAGTGTGGAGGTGATCGCACTCGATCTTTTTTCACCGATAGGGCGATAGCTCTTTTGGGCTAGACGTTAAAGCCAGTGACTGATAGCCCTCATAACTAAAAATCAAATTTTAAACAGAAGTACGATCGCGCTTCCTCCACCTCTTCAACAACTCCGGCGTCACCAAACCTTGCGGAAAAAATATTGTACCCAAAACAATCAGCACCCCAAAAATAATTAACCGCCCATCCCGCAGAAATTGTGCCAACCAAATCGGTAATCCCTGAATAGTTGCTATCCCCCTCAAAATCTCCGGCAAAGCAGTAAACACCATCCCACCCAAAACTGCTCCCAGAAAAGTTCTGCTACCACCAATCAACACAGAAGTCAAGTAAATAATACTAGCATCAAAAGTACCTTGACGGGCGTTCCAAGTATTCAGGAAATGAGCGCTAACTGCACCCACAACTCCAGCTAAAACAGCACCTAACGTGAAAGCCAAAACCTTATAAAAAGTTGGGTTAATGCCGATCGCATCTGCCGCCAACTCATCAGCCCGAATCGCCGCAAAAGCCCGGCCCACCCGAATCCGTTCCAGACGATAGACAATCGCCATACTGACCAACAGTAAAGGTAGTACAATCCACAAATACTCGATCTGCGTCGCAAACGGTTGGGGAATCCCAAAAATGCCCACAGCCCCGCCAGTGATGTCCAGATTCAGCGATAAAACCCGCAAAATTTCCACAAAAGCAATAGTTGCGATCGCCAAATAAATCCCACTCAACCGCAGCGCCGGAATTCCCACCAAAATCCCCAGCATCCCCGAAACAGCCCCTGCAATTATCATCTCCAATAACAACAACGGCAGTGGAAATAAACCCCCTGTCTGTTGAAAAACCGTCGTAGATAAAATCGCCGCAATATACCCACCCAAAGCATAAAAAGCAGGGCTAGCCAGAGACAACTGTCCCGTCATTAAAGGCAAATACAGCGACATTGCCAACATCGCATCCCGCAACATCGAGACAATCAGAGACCCATAAGTAGTAAAAAATGTAGCCATTTGATTTGAGATATTTTAGATTAGAATTTATTAAGGAAAATCTGGTTAGCTTGGTTTCCAATTTGGATTGATTAAGCTAGTCTGAATATGGTCTTCCCACCGACCATTTATCAACAAATAGTCTCTAGCGTAACCTTCTACCACAAATCCCAATCTTTTAAGGAGATTGCCGCTACGCTGATTTTGAGGCATATAATTTGCCATAATGCGATGTAAATTTAACTCTTCAAAAACATATTGAATTGCAATTCTCACCGCTTCCGTCATATAACCTTTACCTTGTTGCGCTTCTGCCAGATTATATCCCAAAAAGCAGAAATGACCGGCACCTCGTACAAAATTATCAAAATTAACGTTACCGACAATATACTCAGGATTAGCCTTCTCAAAAACCCACACTTTTAAATATTTGTCAGACTTAAAGCCTTGGAAATCTTTCTCTACTTGTTTTTCCCAATAAGTTTTAGTTAAAAAATCCTCCGCCCAGTGTCGGTGCCAGGGAGTAAAAAACCTTTGATTGTCTCTGTAAAATTTAATAATTTCGCAAATATCGTCTTGATTGGCTAACCGTAAAAAAAGGCGCTCGCTTAGTATTAATGGAACTTCCGAATTCATCAAATTGCCTCTGAGGTATGAATTAATTTTCTAGGTACGTATGTAAAACTCCACAACAGTTTATACGGGCTGGTTTAGCTATAGTCTTTGCTGGAAACCCATTGTACCTTCTCAAAACCGCCCTGCCTTATTAGATGTCTTGCAAATAATACTACACCTTTTGAATCAAACGCCGTCCAAACAAACCCTGCGGTCTAACCAATAGCATAATAAACAATATGGCAAAAGCAACAGCATCCTTATAAGCCGAAAAATCTCCAGGTACAAAAGCCTCTACCAAACCAATTATAAAACCTCCCAAAACGGCCCCAGGAATACTTCCCAACCCACCAAGCACAATCACCGCCAAACCTTTCAAACCAAAAGCAATACCAAAATACGGCCCAGCAATACTCACACTCGAACCCACCAAACTCCCCGCCAAACCCGCCAGAAAACTGCTCACAAAAAACGTCAACACAATGTATCTATCAGTATCAATACCCAATAAACTAGAAGTAGTCGCATCTTCAGCCACAGCCTGCATTGCTTTGCCAAATTTAGTAAAATTTATTAAGTAAGTTAAAACAGCTACAATCGCGACAGATACCGCAAAAATTACTATTTGAACAGTACGAATCGGAATTGGTTTATCCGCACTCCCGAAGTTAATGGCTGCCGGTAAATAGCCGTAAGTGTTAGCAGGAAAAGTGTAAATTTCCGCACCGACCAGATATTGGATGATATTGGCGAGCGCAACAGCTACACCCAAACTAGAAACCACAGTCAGCAGAGGATCCGAGTGTCGTCGGCGCAAAGGTAAAAAAGCAACTCTTTCAACTATTACTCCTACCAAACCAGCCATGACACTTCCCAAAATTAACGCCACAGCAAAAGGCAACTGCACCGGAATTCGAGCGTTAGCCCACAACCCATTAAAACCGAAAGCCCCTCCCATCAGGGCATAAGTGAAATAAGCACCCAAAGTAAATACGGCACCGTGAGCAAAATTAATAATTCCCAAAATAGAAAAGACCAGCGTGTATCCCAGGGCAAAAATAGCATACACGCTGCCGATCGACAAACCATTCAAAAATTGTTGCAAAAACAGAGTTAAGTCCATAACCACTTAAGAAGTGAGCATCACACCAAAATTCTTCAACAACAAATATGTCCGCGATTTTCCCTCTTCCCTCTTACTTCTTTGGTCTTCCTGACACCTGTTACATCCGTTACATCTGTTACAAAAGCAGTGGACAAACTTCCCTCTCCCCTCATTTCAAAAACTCAAACTTACCATTATTGCCATCTGCCTCCATCTTAATCCGTGCCACATAAAACTCTTTCTGATTAATCTCACCTTCAGGGGTAAAAGAAATTTCCCCCAAAGGCGTGTCATACTTTCTACGCAACAACTGCTGATTCAAATTTGTACGCAACTCTGCCAAAGGCTTTTCGCTAACCTTAGACTGAGCATTAAGTGCCTTTAATGACTCAACAAAAACTTGTACGCCAGTAAAAGCCTGAGCGCTAAACTGAGGCGGTTCTTTCTTAAATTGAGCGCGATAAGCATCGCGAAAAGCCTTATTAACTTCATTTTCATATTCCGGGCTGTAGGCTTGGGCAATCAAAACTCCATCACAGAGTGCTTTACAAACAGGAAATAAATTAGAAGTATTCAGACCATTGCCGCCAATTATCGCGCCTTTGTAACCCAACTCCCGCAATTGCTTAATTAAATTGCCTCCATCGGCGGCCAACCCGGAAATAATTATCAAATCGGGGTTGACATTTATTGCGTTAGTAGCTTGAGATTGGAAATCTGTATCAGTAGTCAAGAATTTTTGGACTGTTGCCAATTCCAGCCCCATATCTTTAACAGTTGTCTGAAAAGTTTCAGTCTCAGATTTGCTAAAAGCATCATTCTGAGCAAAAAACACGGCTACTTTCTTAATATTGGGATTTTGCTTCAGTGCAGCTTTAACTGCATTAGGTGCTACCACGGCCACAGGCGCGGAGACTCTGGCCACATAATCGCCAATCTGGGGAATGCCTTTAGCGGTGTTGGAGGGTCCGAGTACGGGAACTTTTGCGCGATCGGCGATCGGATCGGCACTAAAAGCCTGCTGCGAGAGAGTTGGGCCCACAATACCCACCACCTTATCCTGATTGATCAGAGTATTGAAGGCATTGATCGTCCCTTGTTCATCTCCACCGGTATCTTGGAACACCAGTCTAATCGGCGTCCCATCCACACCGCCCTTATCGTTGAAATACTTCTCAGCAATTTTCGCCCCAGCCACCTGTTCCTGACCCAGTAAAGCCACATTGCTAGTTTGCGCCACCCCAACCCCAACGGGAATAGCGGTAGAGTTCCCCGCAGCCGAACCCTCTGGCGAAGTTGCCGGAGATGGCGAAGTACCTGGAGATACGGCAGTTGATGTCTGGGGAGTGTTGGTCTGACTGCAAGCGATCAGCAGTAAAGCGCAGGTAACGAACAAGGCAGTAGGGCGAGCGGCAGGTTTTTTCATAAGCGGGCGATCGAACACATATATATAGACCATCTCTATATAGAACATCTATATGTGCAAATATTCTACCGATTCGCTGAAGAGTCCCGGCCCAAAGCGTATTTCCGGGGCCAAAAAGCAAACCCAAGCCCTAAAGAGGAGTCAGGTTTCGGATAGCCGAGCGCTGAAGGACAGCCGAAACCCTTGGTGTGTATAGGTTCAAAAAAAATTAAAAATATTTTCGCAAAACGCTTGACAACCCTAGG
>JACJNV010000230.1 GCA_014695175.1 Microcoleus sp. FACHB-DQ6
AACCGCTTTCCTTGATTATGTTGGATGTAGATTATTTCAAGCGATATAACGATTGCTACGGACATCAAGCTGGGGATACTTGTTTGGTGAAAGTCGCGAAAGCCGCAGCAGCCGCGGTTAAGCGTTCCACCGATTTGTTTGTGCGCTATGGGGGCGAAGAATTTGCTGCTATCCTGCCGAGTACGGATGCTGCAGGGGCGATCGCGGTTGCTGAGTCGATGCGTCAGGCAATCCGAGATTTGGGAATCCCTCACGAGCAATCTGATGTGAGCGCGATCGTGACTGTGAGCATGGGAATTGCTACCATGGTTCCCTGCTGCGAAAAATCGCCGGAGGAACTGATAGCCGCATCCGATCGAGCATTATACGATGCGAAACGACAAGGGCGCGATCGCTACGCCTCTAGCGAAAACCAGATGACGGCGGAAGATTTCAATGCAGTTGTAGAATAGGCAAAATATGTCGATCGCGCCAAACTTCACCTATAAGCTCGTAGGCGTAAGCCGGGGCGTAGCCATCGCAGAGCTATCAAAAGGACAGCGACAGTGCATTTATATCTGATCCGCCACGGTATCGCAGCCGCACCCGAAGAATACGATACAGACTCAGAACGCCCGCTAACTAAAGAGGGCGAGCGTAAAACCCGGAAAATCGCCCAGCGGCTGTACGAACTCGAAATCCAGTTTGACCTCATTCTCACCAGTCCCCTACTGCGGGCTCAGCAAACCGCACAAATCCTGCAAACAGTCGGTCTGAGTTCCCAAATAGAAGAATCCGCCGCCCTCGCAACTTCTGGAGACATCGGAAAATGGCTGGAGTGGTACAAACAGTGGCAGGAAATAGGTAGCCGCAGCTTGGCTCTGGTGGGCCACCAACCCGACTTAGGCCACTGGGCAGAAACTTTGCTTTGGGCTCGATCGCAAGATGCCCTGATTCTCAAAAAAGCAGGTATCATCGGCTTAATCCTCCCGGAGACCGGCTCCCCAGTGGGCCGCAGCCAAATGTTTTGGCTAACTGCGCCCAAGTTTTTGCTGCACTAGAAACAGCGAACCGCCCCGACATTAACAGGACGCGCCAGCCCTCTTAAAACCGCATTCTGGGACGGCGAAACCGGGTTTGAGGGGCGACACATACGCAGCGGTGCGATCGGGCTGCCTGTTGAAAAACCCGGTTTCTGAACCGCAATTAAATGATTATTTGTCAACACTGTGACACTATCTTGGTTTCTGGTAATGTACTTTTATGTAAATTGAACTCACACAAAACGGTATCGCAATGGTCGTCGGCGAATTCAAACCAGGTTTAGAAGGTGTTCCCGCCACCTTGTCCAGCATTAGCTACGTCGATGGACAAAAAGGGTTGCTGGAATATCGCGGGATTAGCATTGAGGAACTGGCACTGAAAAGTTCCTTTCTCGAAACTTCATATTTATTAATCTGGGGGGTACTTCCGACAAAAGAAGAACTAGAAGCTTTCGAGCATGAAATTCGCTATCACCGCCGGATCAAATATCGCATCCGGGACATGATGAAATGCTTTCCAGAAAGAGGACATCCAATGGACGCCCTGCAAGCTTCAGCGGCCGCCCTGGGCTTGTTCTACTCCCGCAGAGCTCTGGCTAACCCAGCATACATTAGAGAAGCTGTAGTGCGGCTGCTAGCTAAGATTCCCACAATGGTAGCAGCGTTCCAGCAAATGCGACGGGGAAATGACCCGGTGCGACCCAGGGATGACTTGGACTACTCCGCTAACTTTCTTTATATGCTCAACGAGCAAGAACCCGATCCGCTGTTAGCTAGCATTTTTGACACTTGTCTGACTCTCCACGCTGAACATACAATTAATGCCTCTACATTTTCGGCAATGGTAACAGCTTCGACGCTGACAGACCCTTACGGAGTGATTGCTTCAGCAGTTGGCACTTTGGCGGGGCCGCTGCATGGGGGAGCTAATGAAGAAGTAATTGATATGTTGGAGCAAATTGGTTCGGTAGAAAACGTGCGGGCTTTTGTCGAGAAGAGCGTTGCAAATAAAGACAAAATCATGGGGTTCGGCCACCGCGTTTACAAGGTAAAAGATCCGAGAGCAACTATTCTTCAGAGGTTAGCGGAACAGTTGTTTGAGAACTTCGGCCGCGATGATTATTACGACATTGCTGTCAAGTTAGAAGAAGTGGTTGAAGAGAAATTGGGTCACAAAGGAATTTATGCAAATGTAGATTTCTATTCTGGTCTGGTTTACCGAAAAATGGGAATTCCGATCGACTTATTTACACCTGTTTTTGCGATCGCCCGTGTTGCTGGCTGGCTGGCCCACTGGAAGGAACAGCTAGAGGCAAACCGCATTTACCGCCCGACTCAAATATACACGGGGACTCACGGTGATCCTTATATTCCGATGGAAGAAAGGTTGCCGTCCTAACCTAAAAGGTAGAAGCTAAAAAGCAGTAGTATGAGCCCTAGCTGGCAATTGGAGAAAGGGAGAATTTGCGAGCATCCCAATTTCATAAAAAGCGTTTTTTAGGAGCGCTGACGTGACCGCTCGCTTATTGATATATCTCGCTTCGATCTCTCACAGGGAACACTCCTGTAAAAGCCAAAAGCTGCCGTGCTGGGTTTCACCCCTCTTGTATTTTGTGCTGTTAATTGGCGACAATGTTGCTAAGTGACGATTTTCAGGAACTCCGGTCCTCAGACTTGCGGGTCTGAGGTTTTTTATTGCCCTAAGTAATATCAAATCCGCGCTTCATCGGAATTATTCATCTCTCTGGGAGCTCCCTCTGCGTTCTCTGCGCCCTCTGCGGTTAAATCTCTTAATTCCAGTCTTCACCACCAGGAAAGTCAGCTAAATGCTCATCGATCGCATCTTCCAATTCCTTCCTCGAATAATTGTAGGTCAACGATAGTAGCTGAATTGGGATCGCAAATAATAAGTATTTTTAATTACAAGCAACAGCCAGCGATCCCTCCGAACTCTGTGCGTTCTTCTCATCCGTGCGCTTGAGAACCACCAAAGTAATATCATCAAACACCTTTTGTTCTCCAATAAATCCCCGCAGGTCATCAATGGCTGCTTGTTTGATTTGTTCGGCACTCAAGTGCCAATTAATCCCCACCACTTCACACAGTCTTTCCAATCCGTAGAATTTGCGAGCGATATCTCTAGCTTCGGGGATGCCATCGGTGTACAAGACCACCCCATCCCCCGGTTCTAACTCCACCAATTCCTCACTAATTAGATCGGCAATGTCGTCATCCAACCCAATGGGAAACCCTAAATTTATTGTGTCAATCCGCTCTATTTGACCGCCTTTTCTGACGACAATTATTTCCTCATGTTGACCGCTGATACTGATTCTGCCCTCGGCATAGTTGAGGATAGCTAGGGTTAAGTTTTTATCGCAGTTCATGCGCTGCAAGTTTTTATAAATTGTGCGATTGAGAGTGTCTAAAAAACGCACTGGATCGAGTTCTTTAATTTCTTTCAGGGTGCGGACAGCCGTTTGAGTCATCACCATCCAAATTCCGCTTTCGAGTCCGTGTCCCGTGACATCACCAATCCCAATAGTGACAATATCATCAGTATAAAGTATATCATAATAATCACCACCTACTTCATCAGCAGGTGCCATGAAACCCGCTATTTCTAACCCTGCAATGGCTTGAAGTTCTTCAGCTTTAGGCAGCACCATTTGTTGCAGTTGTTTCGCGATATCGAGTTCGGCAGCCAGGCGCAGGTTTTCCGTTCTCAAGCTACGCATATTGATTTGAGTGTCCATGCGAGCAATCAATTCATCTTTAGCGATGGGTTTCGCTAAATAGTCGTTCGCCCCGATATTCAAACCCATAACAATATCTTGAACTTGAGTTTTAGCCGTGAGGAGCAAAATCGGCAGTTCGGTGCTGGAGAAGCGTTCTCGTAGTTTTTTCGTTACTTCGTAACCCGTCATTTTGGGCATCATCACATCCAGTAGAACGACATCGGGTTTTAAACCGCCTTCCATCAGCGCGATCGCTTCCAGTCCGTTGCTTGCTTGAGTAATGGTGTAGCCGTACACAGAAAGATGATTAATCAAAACCTGACGATTAATCGGTTCGTCATCGACAATCAAAACCTTAATCGTGGGTTTGTTCCCCTCGATCGAGTCTTGGCGATATGTTACGTTTTGCGTTGCTAACGAAATCGAACTTTGACTCTCGGAGACTGCCGTTCGGGAGCGACTCTGTGCCGCAGAACCGCGAGCAATCGGTAAATTTACGATAAATTGAGAGCCTTTCCCAACTTCCGATTTGACGTAAATCGTCCCCTGATGAAGTTCGACGAGTTGTTTGGTTACAGCAAGTCCTAAACCCGTTCCTCCATACTCTCTCGCGGTCGAACCTTCAGCTTGTTCAAAAGATTCAAAGATGCGATCGAATTTATCTTCTGGGATGCCAATCCCCGTATCGGAGATAGTAATTGCAAGTTGTTCTTTGTCCCTATCTTCCTCATTTTCCCCCGATAGAGCGACCATTGCTGCTGAAACTTCCACTGTCCCGCTTTCAGTAAACTTGATGGCATTACCGAGCAAATTGTGGAAGATTTGTTGCAGGCGGTTTTCATCGGCGTTGGCGGGAGGAAGAGTCTCTGGAATAGCATTTACCAGTTGTATGTCCTTGCCACCAACCAGAGGTTGGCTCAGGGTAAGAACCACATCAGCAATCGATCGCAGATCGACAGGTTGGAGTTGCAGTTCCAGATTTTTGTGGCGCAGTTTTGAAAAGTCCAGGATATCATTAACTAAACTTGCCAAACGGCGGCCGCTGGAGATAATCATGGCGAGATTGGAACGAGTTGCAGGCGGTAACTCTCCTGTTGCACCGTCGATTAGCGATTCTGCCAGACCAATAATTCCGTTGAGAGGAGTCCGCAATTCGTGGGAGGTATTGGCTAGGAATTCGTCTTTGAGTCGGTTAGCTTGCTGAAGACTCATTTCGCGAGTTTGCACCTCCCGAGCCATCGTATTAAAGGAATCGGCCAGACGACCGAGTTCGTCCTGTCGGGCAATGTGGAGTTGAGTGTCAAAGTTGCCCGCCGAAACTTTCTCGGTAGCCTGGATCAATTTTTTTAAAGGTTGAGCCACTTGCTGTTGTAAGACGAAAAATAGGACGGTAATTTCAACCAGCAAGGAAAGCCCTCCCAGAAGCAAAATAAAGCGAGCGGTATCGCCTGCCAACTCCGACAGAAGTGCTTTAGGATAGACGGTTACAAAATACCAGTTGGGTCCTTCGAGCCGAGTGATGGCTAAGTATTCCCGATCCTGAGTATTTTCGAGGACAATTTGACCGGACGGCGCGTTTGTGACCAACTTAAAGATGTGTTGAATGTGGCGATCGCTGGAAGTCAAAATATCGAATAGACCTCCTTTTTGCTGAATTTCGGCCATGCGTTCTGGATGAACAATTAGACGGCCATCTTCGCGGAAAATTAGATTGTAGGCTCCGGAAAGGCGCTCGTTAATCGCGCGATCGAACAGTTCGTTGACTAAAATATCGTGTCCGATCGTAATTAAATGGCGATCGTTAATATCGACGGGCGTTTCGCTAGAAACCATTGACGCTTTTGCCACCTCGTCGTAATACAAGCCCGTCCATGCGGTTTTTCGACTGGGGTTATGTTGAAAATCTGCAACGTAAACCCACTCTTCTTGAGTCATATCTATGTCAGCATTAGCATCTAATCCCCAAGGAGTTCCGGGCCAGCGAACGACATTGATGTTTTCGGGAGTGGAAACGTAGAGGTTGACGAAGCGATTGCTCCAAGCTGGACCGTAGCTCTTTATCAAATCGTAGGCTACGACCATCCGACGGCGCAAATCCGGCGTAATTGTGACGTTTTTGCCAATAATGCCAGAGGTATTTTTTTCGATCGCGCCGTCTGCGGTTTTCTGACCGTAGAAAAATTCTGGACGCAGGCGAGTTGTTCCATCTGCTCGCGTTTCAAAGAGTCGATCGAATCTCTGTTGCGGATCGTCGTTCCCCAGTTCTTGCAGTCGATCGAGAAATTCGCTTTTGAAAGTCGCATGGTTATCTTGGGCGAGTTGAAAAAGCGTACTTTCTCGCTGTCCTCGCTGCACGATATATTTTTCTAATTGTCCCAGGGTTTGCGATTCCAAGTGCGAAATCAAATGCCAATAACTAATCGCCGTTGAGATGAGCACGATCGTAGCGATGCGAAGGGTCATCTTAATTAAGGTTTCGCGGGTCAGCGAGCCTTTAAATTGAGAAGATTGAGGTGGGCAGGACTTATACCCACCAAGAGCAACTGCCCGAGCAATTCGAGTAGCAATCGTGTTTAAAGGTTGAAACAGCATCGGCAGACCTTCTAGCCCTTAAGATGGGTAAAAACATAACGCTTGGGCAGATTCACCCCGGAGTCAAAACCGAAAGCAACTACTTAAAGCTACGTCCGATATGAGGAACATAAACCAGTTTTCGAGCATTCGTTTCAGCGGCAATTTCCTCTGTGTCCGATCGTAATACCTCTTCAGGCTCTTCAAACGCTCCGTCTTGGCTCAAATCTTCAATCAGTTGCTGCATTAAATTCTCCGTAACGTGAGGCATCGTAAAAATGTGTTGAAAGTTGCCGCAGTCAATACCGGGTACGCGAGGATATATAGAACAAGGTTATTTTGTCGGCGGCGATACTTTTCCTAGAGTTTCATCCATGATGATTTTAAGTCCCCATCACATAATTACTAAGTTATCTCTAAAAGGCTGCAAGCTTTTGAATTTTATAGACACAATAGATAGATTAGCAGAATTAGTAAAAAAAAAAACAATATTCCGCAAATTAGCCTGTTTACTGATACCCTCTAATTCATCGATAGTTGCTAGGGCATCTTCATTCCTGCGTGCCAAAATACAATTTTTCAGGTCGATTAATTCCTGTACTCTTGATTTGGCGCTCAAGATTTATCGGAATTTAGTAAGGTGCGCCGCGCGCACCCTACTCGCCGAATCTAAACAGATTGAGTTACATGATGGCGGCTAGTCAATTTATCCAATTGATTCACCAACAAACTCAGGAACAATCCCACATCGGTAACAACTCCAGTAGATTCGATCGAGCCCCGATCGCTCAATTTCGTCACCACCGCCGGATTAATGTCCACACACACCATCTTCACACCCGCCGGCGTCATATTTCCCACACCAATTGAGTGCAGCATAGACGACAGCATTAACACCATATCCGCACCCCGTAACAGCTCAGTATATTCTTCTTGAGCCTTAACTAAATCCATTTGCGTGTCGGGAAGTGGCCCGTCATCGCGGATCGAACCGGCAAGAGAAAACGGTATATTGTTCTTCACGCATTCGTACATCACACCGCTAGTAACCAGGCCTGCTTCAACAGCTTTTGCAATACTCCCGTAACGCCGCACAGTGTTAATTATTTTCAAGTGATGTCGGTGTCCGCCGCGCACAGCAACACCGCGTTTCATGTCAACCCCTAAAGAGGTTCCCATATTCGATTGTTCCATGTCGTGAACTGCGATCGCATTTCCACCTAACAACGCTTGTACGTAACCTTCCCGAATCAAATGCGCTAAATGTTCGCCACCGCCGGTATGGATGACAACAGGCCCCGCCGTAACTACAACTTTGCCACCGCGATCGCGAATTTGGCGCAATTCCCACGCTACTTGTTCCACTACCAATTCTACGCGGCGCTCGCTAGAAACGCTGCCCGACATAAAGCTGAATTCTTGAGAATTGCGCTGTTCCCGCGATTCTGTTTTGCGGACAGTGCGGATGCCG
>JACJNV010000231.1 GCA_014695175.1 Microcoleus sp. FACHB-DQ6
AAAATGGCTCCTTGACTCTAAAACAGATTTTTTTGGGAAGCTAAGTGTAGGTTTTTCCATAAAGCGATATATTTTATCATACTTTTGCCTACTTGCAAAATCGGGATGCTCCCCTTTGGCCGCGCTATTCTTGTTAATTTCTGCGATTTGACTTTTAATAAACTCAGCTTCTTTTTTTATATTTTCTGCATCTTGTTCCGACAAAGGTTGGCTTTGAATATCAACTACAGTTTGGATAGCTTTTTGCGATAATTCAGGAGTAAGATTTCGACCTTCTAATCTGTCTAGAGCCTCTCGCGTCATTTTTTGATTCTGCTTCGAGCGGCTTTTAAAAAAATCAACAAAAATGCTAATGGGACGGTATTCCTCTCTCATCATCGGTAGATACTGGCGTAACCAATAAAAAATAGGGTGATACAAAGAATCCACTAATTCTGCATCTATTTTGCGGACAATAGTATCGTTAATTTCTACCAAAACGATAGGAGGCTTGCTTTTACTTCTTTTAACTATTTCTAAACCTGTCTGGCTCGCTCCTCCGCCTAAAGCTATGCTCTTTACGCCCTCTCCAATGTCTTTAATATTAAGGTTTGCAGCTAGAGAACTACCTACCATTACCATTTTCAGATCGGAATCATCCTGATATACATACCTTTGAGCTTTGACAATATTATTTTGAATCAGGCTAACTCCCTCGGAAGCTGGCAAAACTCCGCCGCTGACGAGCACTTGATAAAAACTCATGAGAAACAGAAAAATTAGTAGCGGGCGCAAAATCGGTCGCAACTGGAATTTGACAAACATAGAACACCTTCTAGAATTGGAAATAAATAAATTGTTTCGAGCTGCCACTGTTGAGGAATATCATTGCTAGCATAATTCCTAAAGCTAAATCTTGATAAAGGCTCCAGACTTTTTGACCGTTTTTATTTGAATCCTGTTTCATCCGATTTTGCCAAGTGGGAAAATGGGGAATGTGATAAATAACTACTGGTAGCGAAAAAATTAGCGTCGGAATAATGTGACTCCAACCGGGCTTGACTTTATAGTTGCGAACTAAAGTAACTGCGAAGTCAACCGCTTCTTCAAATCGAGGCAGTTTGAACAGCAGCCATCCCACGGAAACAAAAGAGAAAATTCCTAAAACGCTAAGGCTGTCCAATAATAATTGCTGCCAGAGTGGTTTGGTTTCTGCTTGATTTGTTTCTGGCGATTTGTTTTTAGATTTGTCAAAGCCAAAAAAGCGTTCTACGGCTAAACCCAAGCCGTGATAAATTCCCCAAACTGCATAACTCCAAGCAGCCCCATGCCATAATCCTCCTAAAGTCATTACTATCATTAAGTTAACATAAGTTCGGATTTTTCCTTTGCGGTTTCCGCCGAGGGGAAAATATAGATAATCTCTGAGCCAAGTTGATAGGGAAATGTGCCACCTTCTCCAGAATTCGGAGAGGGAACGCGAGATGTAAGGAAAGTCGAAATTGTCGGGAATTTTGTAACCCAAAGCAGCAGCAAAACCGATCGCAATTAAGGAGTAACCGGCAAAATCGGCGAAAATTTGTATTGAGTAGCCAAACAGCAGTGTCAGGTTGGTAATAGTTCCAAATCCTTGGTAGTAGGGAAAGCTGATCCAAAAGGTATAGTCTTTTAAGTTGTCGGCGATGACCATTTTTAGGAAGTAGCCGACAACGAGCGAGCGAAAAATGAAATTCCAAGGAATATCTTTAAAGTATTTAGGAACAATCTGGGGATAAAAAGTCTTGGATTTTAAAATCGGGCCTGACAGTAAATTGGGGAAAAAGCTAATAAAAAATGAAGTATTTAGCAGGTGTTGGCTAAAGTTGGGCGAGACGTAAGCGTTTGCTTCGCTTTCGCTTTTGTTTTTTTGAGTCAGTACGTCTACGATTAAACTTATGCCTTCAAAGGTGTAGAAAGAAATGCCTATCGGCAGAGGCAATTTTAAGAATAAATAAGCAATGCTGCCTTCGGTTCGAGCAATATTAAAAACATCGGTAACAAAGTTAGTTAGCAAACCGGCGTATTTAAACAAGCTCAAGATTAATACATTGAGAACGACTCCCGATAAAGCCCAAAAAAATCGCTGTTTCTTGTCAGAAATTCGGGCAACTTGAAAGCTAACTGTAGCGTTGATAATAATGGACAGTAGCAGGATCAGCAACAGTGCGGGGGCGCTCCAACTGTAAAAAATAAAGCTGGCAATTATCAGAATGGGAACCTGCACTTTTTGCAACGGAGGGAAATAATATATGGCGAAAACAATCGCAAAAAATACTAAAAATTCAATACTGTTAAATAACATAATTTGTGATTTCGCTCTTTTACGTAGCCTGTGACCCACTATATCAAGCGCCTGGGACTCATGGCAAGAGTGGCCCAGAACCCGATCGCGATCGCGCATCCTACCAAAGTGTAGCAAATATCACTCTTTATTGGCGCTGCGACTACCTCTTGAGATAGATGCGGAAATCCCTCTCAGGGCGCGTTGTCATATCTGGAAATATTTCTTAACATATAGATAACAAAGGGAATCCGAGGAGACACCAAAAATCCTTAAGCCCTTGGGGTGCCCCGGTTAATCAGACTTTTCACAAACAAGGGCTAAATCAATGAACAAGCAGCAAAACTCCGAAGTTTCAGCATTTTTGCCCATGCTCCAAAAAGGCATTTGGCTGTTTGGGATTCTCTCTTGGATATTCGGGCTGACAGATAGAACTATTGCACTATTATCTGACGGATATTTGTCGGCGATCGATATTGTCCAGCTATTTACAGCATCCTTTTTCTTCATTAGCTGGCTGTTGTTAAGCCCGTTTTTGGGTCTTAACTCCCAGAGTCGGCCGAAGGAAGAAGCATCTTCCTAGTTTTTAATTGGTAATGTTAGTTTCTCGATCGCTCTTTGTTTCTTCTGGGGCAAAACGGGCCGGCCAAATGCGATCGCAAAAAAACAAAGTTCCCGCCGTCACGCACAGCGGAATCGCCAACAGATTCAACAGGGGAATACTCACCAAACCCAAACAAACCACACCAAAACTCCCGCTGGCCGGCAAACTCGCCCAAATTATCTTCAATTTCTCCTGAAAAGGTCGCCTCCGCCTCTCCAAAGGTGCATCTAAAAAGTCCAAACAGACAATAGTCGCGCCCAAAGCTACGCCACCCAAACTGCTAAGAATAGAGCCGACACCCGGCACCAAATGCAGCAGCAGCAGCGGTATGCCGACGCTCAACAAAATTTGTAGTTTTCGCAGTTCAAAGGCGATCGCCCTTTGAATATCCCCAAAACTACTCGCCAAATTCATTGGTGCTTCTGCGGGCAATTGACCGTTCCGCAGCAGTTCCAATTGTTCGGAAAGTTGGCCGTACCAGGGCGAACCTAAAATGACGCCAAACTGCACTAACAAAAATCCAATTATCAGCAAAAGTCCTGACACTAGGAGTACGCGCAGCAGCCAGCCGAAAGCGACCGTTAACACGCCGAGAAAGCTCAGCCAAGCTGGAAAACTTGCAATTATAGCATTAAATCGGACGGACAAATCGGCAACTAAAACGTCTATCCCTGCCAAACTGGGAAATAGCAAGCTTAAATAAAGACCAATACCAATTATAAAATTTAGCACCACGGGAACTAATACATAAGTCCACAGCTTGGGAGTTTGCCAAATTAGCGTGAAAGCTCGCAAAGGATAGGTGAAACCTGCGAGGAGTCCAATTGGTGCGGTAATGGCGGCGTGGGCGGGGTTTGAATTTAGCTGTTTTGACATATTTTCTGCTTTTGAGGACTCGACTCTATTTTCTATCATCCACTTTCCATTATTATTGCTGATGAGGATTTATCGCAGGTAGCCCAAAAGTGAAGCTTTTTATTTACCATACCCCGGAACTTACGCCAGCCGACAAAATGCCGGCTTGCGCGATCGCAGTTGATGTGCTGCGGGCGACTACGACAATGGCAACGGCCCTGAATAATGGGGCGGAAGCTGTCCAAGTTTTCAGCAACTTAGATAAGCTAATGGCCGAGAGCGAAAAATGGCCTGCAGATAAGCGGATTCGCGCCGGAGAGCGCGGTGGCGGCAAAGTTGACGGATTTGACATGGGGAATTCCCCCCTCGACTGCACGCCAGAAAAGGTGACAGGGAAGCGAATTTTTATCAGCACAACTAACGGTACTCGGGCTCTGGAGCGAGTGCAAGCTGCTGCAACTGTGTTAACGGCGGCTTTGATTAACCGCAAATCTGTGGTGCAGTTTTTGTTAAATAAACAGCCGGAAACTATTTGGATTGTGGGTTCTGGTTGGGAAGGAAGTTATTCATTGGAAGATACGGTTTGTGCTGGTGCGATCGCCCAAAGTCTGCTAGCAGAAAGCGGTATTCCTGCGAGCGATTTTGCTGGTAACGATGAAGTATTTGGGGCTATTGCTCTTTACCTGCACTGGCAAGATCGGTTGCACGAATTGTTGGAAAGAGCCAGTCACGGCCAGCGCCTCCTCGGTTTAGGTGTTATTGAAGATTTAAAATATTGCGCGCAAACGGATACTTTAGATGTGCTGCCCGTGCAGCGAGAACCGGGAGTTTTGGTTAAGTCAGATTTTAAAATTCCTCAGGCTGATTTCTGGGTTCAATCTTCAGAAAAAACGGCGAAGTGAAATTTTCTGCGAATGCAGTATTAGTAAGGTGCGCCTAGGCGCACCTTACGGAAATTAGTAGTTAGCGAACAAGATTTTTTTTAAAAGAAAGTAGTATTAAAGATACTGGATCGGGACACAAAATTGTTTGGTTCCTAGTGAATTGCAGGCAATTGAGAATTGCTGGATTCACCGCCGAAGCGCTGCATTAAACACTCGGCAATTCTGGCTGCTGCACCGGGTTCTCCCATGCGGCGCAAGCCATTTTCAGCGATTAGCTGCAACCTGTCGGGATCGCGGAGCAAAGACTGCACGGCGCCGGCTACTTCGGCGGGATGTTTGACTAAAATTAATGACGGGCCTAACAGGCGACTTTGAGCTTCTGCAAAAGCTGGAGTAAATTGCGGGCCGTTTCCGGGAATGGCGATCGCCGGTTTTCCTAAACCTACAAATTGTTCTGTAGCAGTTCCGGCCATTGCTATTGCTAAATCTGCTTCGTACAAACAATCGTTAAAACTTTGCTGAGTTAAAATCATCGTGGCGTTTCTCTGGACAAATGTTAAGGGCAATAGCAAATTAGGAGATTCTTTCTGAATTTCTTGACCGCTAGAAAGAGGAGGTCGCAAAATACTTCCTTCTCGCCGCTGCGTTCGAGTTTCGCCTTCTTGTCGCCAGCCGAAAAATTCTAAACTAGGTCGCAAAGCTTCTAAATTTAACTCTGGAGAAATGGCTCCGAAAAATAACAATTTGCGATCGGCAAACAGCGACAAAATTCCGGCTACAGCCTCTATTATTAGCAGCCAATTAGCATAGGCTTCCGGCGCTCTAGAACCGGGCAGTAAGGTGATGACGAGCGATCGCGACCTTTCCCGCAACTCTGCGTCAGGGCCGTAAAAACCGGCGGGATTTTCCGGTTCGAGTCCGTCCATCATCGGGTTTCCGAGATTGTAAGCGGGAATTCCCAGCTTTTGTAAAGTCTCGGCGGTTAGCGCGTCCCTGGCAAAAACGGCTCGACAGCGCGATCGAGTCATCAACCAGCGCTCCCAAGGCAAATAAACCGAGCGCGGGCAACCCCACCAACCAAAGACTCGGGATTTGCGAGCCAGAGGCCCGTTCTCGTCGCGCAAATAATACTCTGACTTGGCAGTACCGACAAAGGCGTAGGGCGCGCCGCTGAGCCAAGCAAACAGCAGCGGTACAATATCCCCGCAGGCTAAAATAACGCCCTCTTGATTCCCAGACTGTTGTTGCGATCGCACCCAAGCGCGGATGGCTTTAAACTGAGCGATGGTTAACTGAAGCAGGCCGCCTTTGACATCGCGCAAAAATTCCCTCCCGTCCATGTAAATAAAGCCACCCGAAGGCATCCGCTGCACCGGGCCGATGATGCGGGCGTTTTCTAGTTGAGCGAAAGCTTGCCCTTCACCCACTAGCGGAAAGACGGCTAATTCTGGCGGGTGCGGGTGCTGTTGCAGTTCCTGCAAGATGCGAAGGGCGATCGCGTCTTCTCCGTGGCCGTTACTGAGGCAAAGTAATTTCAATCCCAACTCTCTCAAAAACTCTATTGTCAAAAAATAGCTTGCAAACCCTGCGACTTCAGTCTAGGTATGGAAAGCAACTTTCCACTTTAGTTTACCAGAAAAATCTTGTTTGAAAGAGTATAAAACCCGGTAATGGGGAGCCACAGGAGGTGCTCAAAATCTATGAGGCAAAGTAATTTCAATCCCAACTATCTCAAAAACTCTCTTATCAAAAAATAGCCTGCAAACCCTGCGACTTCAGTCTAGGGCTGGAAAGCAACTTTCCACTTTAGTTTACCAGAAAATCTTGTTTGAAAGAGTATAAAACACGGTAATGGGGAGCCACAGGAGGCGCTCAAAATCTATACTGTGCCCAAACAGATCGGGCATTTAACAGCAATTGCTCGGACTGTGGGATACAACTTCGGAAGCGGCAAAATAACTTGTTTAATGTTGGGAGTTACGGTCGCCTGCACTGACAATTGCGCGATCGACAATTGCCAGTGCATGCGGCTAAATAACGCGGCGGTAAGTTGCTGCACATCTAAATTATATGTATGCAGCCAAGCTCTCAACCATGAGATTCATACTATTTTCCCTCGATATATTGCTTTAAAGTATTCCGAATTTGTTTGAGCTGAAATCCCTTAGCAAGTTGGCGCAGCTTCGAGACAAACAGCACTAAATTAGGTTGTAAACTCTCCAGCTTAGCACTCTCCTCAAAAATTTCTTCAATGTCGCCCATAGCTGCGAGTTTCAAAAGTTTTGCTACTGACTCAGAAGCCGCAGGTAACAGAGAAGAATAAGCAGGAAAATCAGAGGCGGGTGACAAACTGGGAGTTGTGCGCTTTTTGTTTTCCGAAGATTCCCCATAAATCCATTCTAGTCCCAAATGCACGCGCAACTGTTCCAAAAAGTGATTTGCTTCGATCGGTTTGGGAATAAAATCATCGTACCCTGCGAGGATGCTATCTTGCTGCGTAGCCTCGAAAACGCTAGCTGACATAGCGATTAACACGACATCTTTTACGGACGGCAACTGCCGCAGTTTTCTTGCAGTTTCTAAGCCATCCATTACAGGCATCCGCAAGTCCATTAAAATCACATCCGGTTGAAATTCAACTGTTTTGCATAGGCATTCTTGTCCGTTTTGGGCCTCTGCAACCTCAAATCCCAAACGCCGCAGCAGCCTGCACAACAAATCGCGATCCAGTTGATTGTCATCCACGATTAGCACTTTCCGCTTGTTGCCGATAAAACCGACAAGCCAGCGTTTTTCCTGCAAAGGAGACACCTCCAAGTACCGTTTAGCTGCTGGCACTTCTAAATCTACCCAAAAAGTGCTGCCTTTTCCCAAAGTGCTGTGGACGCGAATTTCGGTACCCATTAGTTTCGCTAATTTCTGGCTAATCGAGAGTCCGAGACCTGTACCTTCAACAAACGTATTGCCTCCTACTTGGTGGAAAGGCAAAAATATTTCTTCTAACTTGCTTTGCTCTATTCCTGTGCCGGTATCCTCGACTTGAAAGCGAATTTTTAAAGCGTGTTTGGCGGCGATCGCATTGTGGGCGAAACGCATATAATTTTCTTTCAGTTCCGAACTCAAAGTCGAGAACTCATAATTTTCTCCTTGCCCTCGACTCCAGGCCCCTGTGCCGACATAGCCGACTTTGAAAGTCACACCGCCGCTGTTAGTAAATTTAACGGCATTGCTGAGTAAATTTATGAGAATTTGGCGCAATCTTTTTGGATCGACACGAACGCAGCTAGGCAGGGGAGAGACTTGTTCGTAATGGAATAAAATTTCTTTTTGAGAGGCACGCATCTGAAACAGATCGGCAATGTTTTTCGTGAAATTTAGAAAATTTAACTCTTCCGGGTAGAGTTCCATTTTTCTAGCTTCAATTTTGGAAAGATCTAAAACATCGTCGATTAACATCAGCAGGTGTTGACCGCACTGTTGAATATTGCTGAGACTTTCTTGGTGCTCTGAGCTTAAGTCTTTGTCGGTTTTGAGGATTTGAGCGTAACCTAAAACGCCGTTTAAAGGCGTGCGTAGTTCGTGGCTCATATTGGCAAGAAATTCGCTTTTGGCGCGGTTGGCGCTTTCTGCCGCTAATGCAGCTTGTTGGAGGGCAGATTCTGCAAGTTTGCGCTCGGCAATTTCGGTTTGTGCTTGTTGAAATAGCGTGGATTGCTGGATCGCGATCGCCAATTGCACGCACAATTGCCGGAGAGATTCTATTTCTGAGGAATCCCAGGGACGGGGGCCGCTGCAATCCTGGGCGATTAGCAGTCCCCAGAGCTGATTTCCTGCGGTCTGTTCGGTTTGGCAAATGCTTTCTCGTGCTTGTAAAATCGGCACTATTAAGTTAGCTTTTACTTCAATTCCTTCGAGAAACTTTATGTGGCATTCCGTCAAATTTTCCCGGTAAATATCTTCCATAGATCTAATACCGCCTTGCTGATAAACATCAACAAATTTCTCTTTAAAACAGCCATCAAGATTGTTAAAGTTTCGCAGCGAAATTCTATCTTTTGCCACGGATTCCACAACTACAAAGCCGCTCCAGTCGGGATTAAAGCGGTAAATAACTGTGCGGTCAGTTTGCAAAAAGTGCCGCACTTCTTCGACAGCAGTGCTGAGGACTTCTTCTAAATTGAGGGAAGAGCGAATGCGATCGAGCATGGCAACTACTAGCCGTTCTCGCTTTAATTGCTGCTGCAGGGCCATCTCCGCTTGTTTGCGTTCGGTGATGTCGGTAATTACTCCCACTAACCCGATTAAATGACCAGTTTCATCTTTAATGCCGTCGGCGCGGAATAAAGTTGTTACCAGTTTGTTGTTTTTAGTGTTGATTTTGAGTTCGCCTTGCCAAGATTTGCCTTTACGGAGCGTTTTTAACATTTCTAGCAGCACATTACTTTGGGGGTAAATTGCTGTTAATCCGCCTGCTGTGTTTAGTTCTTCTGCTGTGTAGCCGTACTGTTGAACAAAGGCTTGATTGTGGTAGATCGATCGCCCTGTCAAGTCAGCAATGCCGATCGCATCGCTGGTGCTTTCCACCGCTTGAGTAACTCGCAGCAAATCTAATTCTGCTTGTTTGCGATCGCTAATATCAGTAATAGTGCCGATATAGCCTTTAATCTCCTGCTTGTCTCCGATTTCTGCAATTGCCTGACCTATCACCCAAATTACCCGACCGTCGGGACGCTGAAAGCGGTATTCTGATTTAAAAGGAGTTTTATCAATAATTGCTCGATGCCATTCATTTTTTACCCGCTCGACATCATCGGGATGTATGGCATTCATCCAGCCAATTTCTGCTGCTAATTCTGCGTTGAATCCCGTAATTTCGCTCCACCTTTGATTCACATAAAGGCAATTTCCCAAGGTGTCGGTATGGAATATGCAAACTGGCGATGCTTCTGCTAAAGTTTGGTAGCGGCGCTGGCTCGACCGCAGGGCTGATTCTACCTGTTTTCTATTAGTTATATCGCGGACTATAGAAATGATTTCGCCACCTCCAAGCATTGTCAGCGACAATTCTTGAGGGAACTTAGTACCGTCCGGGCGCTGACCGCTCGCTTCTATATTGCAGTACCCTTTTTGCAGAAGCCTCGGCATTATTTGTAGTTCAAAAAATAGATTTTCTGCTTTGCTGTAGAGCATATTCCATTTCTTCCCATACAGTTCGCTAGGGCTTGACAAACCGTACATTTGGAGATAAGCTTCGTTTGAATAAATACATTCTTTATTATTATTAAAAATGGCGATGCCGTCATAAGCAGCGGCCATTGCTACTGCTTGTCGCTGGAGTTGGGACTCTACTTGTTTACGAGAGGTAATGTCGTGACCGACTGAGTAGATTAAACCTTCTTCGGTAAATGGCGATGCCGTCCACAGGAAGCATTTGTAAGAACCATCTTTGCAGATGTAGCGGTTTTCAAACGAGATACTAGACTTACCAGCTATTAGTTTTGCCCCTTCGGCTGCGGTGGCTTTTCGATCGTCTGGATGAACAAATTCGATCATTGGCTTGCCCAACATTTCACTAATACTGTAGCCTAAAGCTGTTGACCAAGCTGGGTTTAAACGTTTAAAATGACCGTCAAAACCTACAATGCAAAGCAAGTCTAAGGAGATGGTAAAAAAACGATCGCGCTCTGTTTGTGCCTGCTTTAATTCAGTAATATCCATCACTAAACCGTCCCAGAGAATATCGCCTTCGCTGCCCGATTTGCTCTCATTAGTGAGCCTTTCTGGTCTCGCAGCTCCTTGCAGCCACTTAACTTTTCCAGATGGTAAAGTCTGCCGCCACTGCTGCTGCCAAGGTTCCAGCGTAGTGGCTGAAATTGCGATCGATGCTTTTAAATCTAAGAGATCGTCTGGGTGAATTCCCTTGGAAATGAGTTCCGCATTTTGTTCTATTGCTTCCGCCTCTAATTCGTACAGTTGGCGGCTGCCTGAAGAGATGTAGGGGAAAGACATTTTTCCAGTTGATGACATTCGTAATTGATAAATAATTCCCGGTAGGTTAGCTACCAATTTTTGAAAGCGAGTTTCGCTTTTTTCCAGGGCTTTTTGTTGCTGTCTGTATTCGGTAAAATCTCTAATTATACCCACTATCACTTTACTGCCGTCTGCTATTTGGAAGACGCTTTTTTTCGTAGAAATTATGTGTTCTCTCCCGGCAGAGTCTGTGAATTTTTCTTCGGTTTCCAAGCAGACACCCGTTGTCAATACTTCTTCATCTTTTGTCCAAAAAACAGCAGCTTCTGATGGGGGGAAAAAGTCATAATCTGATTTGCCGAGCAGTTCTTGTCGCGATTTGCCGACCAACTGACAAAAAGCATCATTTAATATCATCCAGCGGTGTTGCTCGTCTTTGACAAAAATTGGGTCTGGCGTAGCATTTATGGTGTGGTTTAAAAATTCTTCTGACGCTTTCAGTTTGGCTTCGTAGCGGTAGCGATCGCTCACGTCCAACACTACTTCGATTATCCGGTCAATAGACCCGTCCCGGCGGCGGATGCAGCGCAGGGAAACTCGCGTGTGAACTATTTCGCCGTTTTTTCTGAGCCACCTTTTGTCTAAGATGTAACCGTCGAGCCTACCTGCTAACATCTGAGAAAAATTTTCACAGTTAGCCTCCAAATCATCTGGATGAGTCAACTGTAGCCAATTCTTTTGCACGAGTTCGTAGCGCTCATAGCCCAGCAAATTGCACAGGGCATCGTTAACTTCTATCCAGTGGCAATTGAGAGGAACTTCGCTGTCAATAATTGGAGCGGTGATGGCAATGCCGATCAGGGAATTTTCCACCACCGAGCGATATTTTTCTTCACTTTTTCGCAAAGCATCTTGACTGTTCTGGCGTTCTATGGCGTAACGGAGCGATCGAATTAACAGTTCGCTGTCGATTTTTCTTTTTACCAAATAATCCTGGACGCCGACCGAAATCAACCGCAGGGCAAGTTCTTCGTCGTTTTGGGCGGTCAGAACTACGATCGGCACATTTACCCCGTATTCTTGTACCCGAGCCACCGTCTCGATTCCCAGACTATCTGGCAGTGAAAGGTCTAATAAAATTATGTGAAAAGTTTCTTGATTCAATCGCTGCTGCGCTTCGCTGAGGCGCTCTACTTTCGTCAGCACTATACGCTGCGCGCCGCCAATTTCTGAAAGCAAATCTTCAATCAGCTCAGCTTCCTGAGGGTTGTCTTCTACTAAGAGAACTTTAAAGCAGATAGGAGGCAAAGCTAAGTTAAAAACTGCTTTCATAATATTTATTAATCAAGAAAATGTTAAACTAACTTGAATTGGACTTTTTATTTTCAGGGCAGTCATTCAATTGCACGTACACATACATCGACCGTAAGATTGACCGTAAGATTGACCGTAAGATTGACCGTAAGATTGACCGTAAGATTGACCGTAAGATTGACCGTAAGATTGACCGTAAGATTGACCGTAAGATTGACCGTAAGATTGCGGGGTGATCAAGCGCTACAAAAAATGTGTTTAATAATTAAA
>JACJNV010000232.1 GCA_014695175.1 Microcoleus sp. FACHB-DQ6
CGTTTTCAAGCTCGTTCAGTAATGGCTTTTTTCCGTGAGGCTCTAGAGGCCCATTCTTGTGACTACTTTCCTATGCCTGACCTCATTCCCGAATTTCAGACCTGAATCCTTACGTTATATTGAAAGCCTCAGCACAATCTTTAGGGACAATTAATATAGGCTCTGTAAGATCTTTATTAAATACAATTTCTGTAGGCAGAGTAGTCATTGCTGCCGCACGGCTTGGCAAAAGGTCGAATCCAACAATAGCATTGATAATCGTAGATTTGCCTGCCTTCATCGGAGCAACAATAGACATGACTAACTCAAGCTCTTCTACGTCATGCTTTTTGCTAGCTATTTGCCGTTCAAATTCTGCGTATTTTTTACCAGTACCATCAGCTTTAAGCGCATTGCTGGCACGCCTCATTAGACTTTCAATTTTCTCTAAAAGTCCAATAACATCATTCTGTAAATCCCTAACCGAAACTTTCTTTAGCTGCTCAGAATAGTTAACTGCCATGATTTCCTCTAGGTATTGAACACAATAAGTCTGACATTAGTATTAGTATGAGGTCTTGCGATCGCCAATAACTTCTCGGAACTTACCAAGGAAGCCGATTATCTTTACTTGCCCAATCTCTGATAGAAACAGATAACCTCAACGGCGCGAGCGGGTTTAGGGATAACTTATAATTGTATCGCAGTTGCGGTACAATACTGGATATAGTCGAATAATACCGCAGCTCAAGGATGTATGTCAACCCGTTCTTACTCCCTATCGGAATCTCCTTTCCTCGATCGAGTTCGCCACACGATTTGACTCAATCACTTAAGCCGTTGCACTGAAAAAAGCTATCTTTATTATATTTTAGATGAGAGTCGATCGAACACCCTCGGCGATCGCAAAAATCGAGACATTCATCACAACTTCTTCACGCACGAATAACTGTAACGGTTCGCCCCATTGGTGTTAGATGAATTTCAGTATTCAGTCGTTCTTCTAATTCGAGCGCATTCTCGCGACGATCGAATATCACCAACCACCCTTCATCTTGTCCCAATCGAGCCAAATATCCATCTAACTGTTCCAACCCTTTACTCAACGGATCGACTTTCCGAGTGCGCCAAACCTTCAGTTCAATTCCCAATGTTACCTCACCATAACGCAAACATAAATCCATTCTGTCGCGTCCGATCGCATATTCCCTCTCCAACGTTCCCCCACCATTAATCACCCGATGCAGAAACGCCATCAACACTAAATGCGGTGCAATTTCGGGATAAGACGCACTTTTGAGTAACGGTTCGCCATGTTGCAGCCAAAACGCGAGAAAAGTTTTGAGTAACGCTTGGGTGTCTAATGTCCCCTGGGTCGTTAACCAACTCGGTGCAATTTGTGGCAGAGAAGCCATTGGCGTTACGGTGAGCACGCGCGGCAAAACTTCCCGATAAATTGGGTTGGCGATCGTCAATCCACCCTGAACATCCATCTTACACAAACCCAAATCGATTAAAAACTGAATATCATCATTGGGGATATTGCCCAGTTCCAAACCCGCCAACATCGGCTCAATAATGGCTTTGACTCGGTTTTCTCTGAGTCGTTCTGCCAAGCTATCCAAATGCGTATCTTGCCGTTTTATTAAAATTTCTTTAGCTGATAAAATATGTTGTGGTGTAATTTCTATAGATTCATCTGTCACTAATTCTTCTACAATTTCCTTAGCTAAAGCATTCACTAACCAAGGTTGTCCCTGAGTCAGTTCAAAAGCTAAGGCTACGGCTTCAGGTGTAAAAAATTGTCCGGTATCTTGGGTATGTTGCGCGTAGAGTTCGGCGACTTCTGAGGCATTAAAATCTCTGAGAGTAATCGATCGCACTTTAATATTAAACGGACTGGATGTATGGAGTCGATCGCTTCCCCCCCCAGCCACTTTGTAATCGCGAACATCCCGCAAACCAATTAAACCCACCGATTGCGGAAACGCTTTCGGGCGATTGGGATAACCATCGCGTAATTGGCGCAGAATAGAAATCAAAGCTTGGTCTTGTAGTGCGTCAATTTCGTCGATAAAAATGACCAAAGGACGAGATGAAACTTGTGTCCAAGCTTGTAAAGCAGCCCGAATTTTCTGTCCCGATTGCATCGCTGTCCAGTCAGGCGGTTGCAGTTCGAGTGGGAGACGGACGGAAATGTTATCTCGCCAAGCACCGAGAATGGCATCCTCTGCACCCGCGATGTCTTGACTGAAGGGTGCGCCCACTTCAACTGACAGCATCACGGCTGTATATTGTCCGCTGTCGGTGAGTTGTTTGGCTAACGCCAGCATAGCGGTGGTTTTCCCCACTTGCCGGGGTGCATGGATGACGAAATAGTTGCGTTGAGCTATTAACCGTTCTAAGCTTGGTAAGCGTACCGTGGGCGACAGTGCGTAATGAATGTCTTCTTGGCATGGGCCAGCAGTATTGAACCAACGGGGCATAGGTCAACTGGGGCGAATGGGGCTGCTCTCAGTTTAGTGTACTGTTGTTGGAATGGCGTTCTAGTTGTTAAGCGGGGGTTTGTATCGACTCCGGCCCCGATGAAACTCTCTCAGAGCGAAAGTCGTGCTCGATTCTTGATTCATAGAAGGGAAGAACCCCAACTGCCAACTGCCAAAGTTTTATTCTTCTACCCGATAGCCCAATTCCGCCAAACGAGTGCGCGACTGCCGCCACTTCGGCTGCACCTTGACAAATAACTCTAAATACACTTTGCCTTCAATTAACTTTTGAATCTGTTCCCGGGCCGCACTGCCGATCGACTTGAGCATACTGCCGCTTTTACCGATTAAAATGCCTTTTTGGGAATCCCGTTCGACGTGAATTGTCGCCAGAATCCTAGTAATTTTTGCTTCTTCTTGAACAATGTCGATCGCGATTGCTACGGAATGCGGCACTTCTTCCCGCGTCAGCAGCAAAATCTGTTCCCGAATCAATTCGCCCATAATAAAGCGTTCCGGCTGGTCAGTCACCAAATCTGGCGGATAATAATAAGGCCCCGCCTCCAAATGTTCGATTAACAATTTTTGCAGCGACTCGACACCCTCGCCCGTGAGAGCGGAAAATTTCACTACAGGCCACTCAGGATTGACAATTTGCTCGTAAGTGCGATCGATCAACACGGAATCCTCCGGTTGTTCGTCCAACTTATTCATCCCCAAAATCACCGGAATGCCGATATTGCTGAGAATTTCGACAATATATCGATCGCCCCCTCCCGATTCCACGGAACCATCCACCACAAACAGCACCACATCTACCGACTGAATCGCGGTGCGGGCATTCTGCACCAAAACCTTGCCCAATTCGTGGTGCGGCTTGTGAATTCCGGGAGTATCTACAAAAATAATTTGTGCTTCAGGTGTCGTTAGGATGCCCCGCAGCCTGTTGCGCGTCGTCTGAGACACCGGCGAAGTAATAGCAATTTTCTGCCCCACCAACTGATTCATCAGCGTTGATTTTCCGACATTCGGGCGTCCGACAATACCCACAAAGCCCGATTTGTAACCCGCCGGAGCCGCGGGAACACCCATAATGCCCGATACGTCGATAAATTTACTATCTTCCACTAAAATCACCTATTTTCAAGCCCCTTCTTTCTCTGTATATTGTCGCCTGAAAATACTCAAACGCCCATTGGTGCACTCTAGCATCTTTCTCGCTTTGGTATAGCTCGTAACACTCAAAGCTCGATCGAGGCGCAAACCAGTGTTAAAACGTGATACGCGATCGGCCAAACTTGATATCTGAGACAAAATTTGATAAAGTTCCAATGACATCGATCGAAAATGAATCATTCTGGTAAAACCGACTCCCCAAGGCTGTAACAACTTCAGATGTGTAAATATCTAACTCAACTGAAACTTTTCTACAGTTTGTCATGCCAACCAGTTTTAACATTTTTGAAGATGTTTGGTAATAAATTAGGTAAGTTGAACTCAAACTCAAAAGCTCAATATCATCAGGCGCTTTCTCAATAAAAGCTAGTGTCTTTTGAGCATACCTAAATTAGTGCTAATCGTCATAAAGTTGAGGAGATGAATCAGATGAAATCGAAATTATTTTGGAGTGTTTGCACCGTTGTGGTAGCAAGCTTGCCTGTTCCCGCCTTGGCTCAAACAAGCCCTCCAACCAGCCCTCGAGTAGATTTTGACTACAAAGGCGGCTCGAAGAAATACCAGTTACTACCAGGCAGAATCCAGGACAGAACCTTGCCCCGAGCCTTTGATTTTCCAATTATTACCAATGTTGCTACTGACACTAGCATCACCTCGGATTTCCTAATTACCGATCAGTTTCGCGCCCCAGCGGGTCGTACAGAATACACCGGAGCTCTCACCGCCTGGGCAGCATCAATCAGAGAATGTCTGGCAAAACAGCCCCTCTTGATTCGAGCCAGCACTAAGAACCCGGTTCGGATTAATGGCAGAGAAGGCACGATTGTGAGAAACGTAAATAACCGTGCAGTTTGCAAATAAGCCAGCAATATCACAGGGCCTAAGTTGACCGTAATTGCTGTAAGGGCGGGTTCACCAATATCTCCCATGCAAGCATCGATACAGTAAACCCGTCACCGCAGCGATATTGGGGTCAATCGAGGCCAGTTGATATAACTTCCGCTATCTTAAAGATAAAAACTAGAGAGTGTTTTTGAACAAAAAGAGCAAGAGAAAACCTATTGCTCTTTTTGTTGGCGAAATTTCAATTAATATCTATTAGGACTTATATGATATCGGCTGAAACGACATCATATAAGAGGTTTGTAGTGAGGAATGCAAGTCCTTATCAAAGTTTAAGGACTTGCATTCCTCACTGCAAACGACATAATTACGCAGAAACCAGCTTTTTTCCAAAAAATCCCGTGGAACCCGAGGGATATGGATTTTAACACCCGGTTTATGAAAGTTTGTCTGCGTAATTCACGATTTAGTAGCGCAAAATTCATGTGTACTCAGTAAAATTTCGCCATAATCAGGAATCCAAGCTAGCCACTTTTCATCAGAACATTCACACAACAGCCACGCTTCGTCAAAGCTGAATGCGGTTGGCGGATTGAACAATTTAACCCACATAGAAGGAGTTAATTTTGGTGCAGGTACGGCGCAGCCAAATTTTTCCCAGTCGCGGACACTGGCGAAGCTTCCGGGCGTTGGTTGGGATTGCCAAGTACGAATATCTGTTTGCAGTTGCATAACTACTCCTTTTGAGCTAAGAGTCTGCACCAGGGCGCGGTTGAAACAACGCAAAGCGAAGGCGCAGATAAACTTTGATTCTGTAGTCTATGTTACCGAATTATCTAGGCGAATGTGTAAGGTTGTAGCAAAAATTTACAATCGAGAGGAAAAAACTGGCTCAAAGCTGAAAAGGTCGATCGGCTATTGTTGCGCTCGGCAACGATCGCCTACCATAGCAAACAACATCTGATTTATTTAAAAAATTCCGACATGAACCAAACTGCAAAATCCCACTGGAAAACTCTAGACCGCTTTGTAGAAATCAACTCTCGTTGGGTAAAACTAATCGCGGAACATCTCGAAACAACAGAAGGAAAAACAGTAGAATATTGGCGAGTAGAAAGAGCTGATTCAGTTGTAATCTTGACCATTCAAGCTGACAAATTGCTGTTTCCCCCACCGATGTATCGCCCCGGCGTGGCAGAAGCAACCCTGGATTTTCCCGGCGGTCGCGTAGAAGCCGAAGCCACACCAGCAGCGGAAGTTCCAGCTATACTCAAAAAAGAGCTCGGCGTGACAGAAAGTGCGATCGCCCGCATCGAACCTATCAACACCGTCGGCTGGGCAATAAACAGTTCTTTCTCCAATCAAAAACTCTACGGTTTTGTTGCAGAATTGCACCCGACAGCAACAGTAAACCCCGAACTGATCGGTGGTGAATATCCTGTCACCCCAGACGGAATTCGCGACTTGCTCAAAAAATTAACTTGCCTCCAATGTCGAGCCTTACTGCTAGAATGGCAAAATCAAGTCGCTTTTAGATTTTAGATTTTAGAATTGGGAATTGTCCCCCGATGCTCGCTGATTTGAATTTTAGGACTTACGCTCATAAACCCGGTTTCTCTGACAAATCTTGGGTTAAGCAGCAAATTATCTAAGAAAAAAACCGGGTTTCTAGCCCCTTGTCTGTGAGTTCTAAAATTCCTGAAAACCCAAATCACCGGAACTAATCATGCCTCTCAATAATGAAGTTGCTGTCGAATGCCTCGACGTGACATATCGCCTCAACCGCAGGCATTTAGTAGACAAACTCAATTTCAAAGTGCTGCAAGGAGAAGTTTTAGTATTGCTGGGACGCAGCGGGAGTGGCAAAACTACTACCATGAAATTGATTAACAATTTACTAACGCCAAGCAGCGGCGAAGTTCTTGTCATGGGAAAACCGACAACTCAGTGGAACCCAATTAAACTGCGCCGAAAAATTGGTTATGTGATTCAAGAAATTGGTTTGTTTCCCCATTTTACCGTCGAGCAAAACGTCGGTTTAGTGCCAAAATTAGAAGGTTGGGAGGGCGATCGTATTCAATCTCGCGTCCGGCAACTGTTAGAATTAGTCAACCTCGACCCCCAGCACTTCGCCAAACGCTATCCCCATCAGTTATCCGGCGGACAGCGGCAGCGGGTAGGCGTCGCAAGAGCACTGGCGGCTGACCCTCCGATATTGTTAATGGACGAACCATTTGGTGCTTTAGACCCCATTACTCGTCTGGAATTGCAGCGAGAATTCGGTCAATTGCAGCAGCAACTCGGCAAAACTGTGATTTTTGTGACTCACGGCATTCAAGAAGCTTTTTTGTTAGCTTCGAGAATAGGTTTGATGCAAGAGGGACGGTTGGTTGAAGTGGGATCGCCCGATAATTTTCTAAAATCTCACCATCCAGAAGCTCGCGCATTTCTTGAATGTTTGCAAGTAGCTAGATTTGAATGATATTAGCAAAAGTTTGATAATATAGTTTTAGTAACTAAGCTGATAATCAAACGATGCACAGTCTTTACGAGACAGACTTCTATGCTTGGACGCAAGAACAAGCCAAGTTACTTCGCAAGTGTCAGTGGAGTCAACTTGACTTGCCAAATTTAATTGAGGAGATTGAATCTTTGGGCAAACAGGAACGTCAAGAGCTTAGAAATCGTTTGAGCATTTTGCTGGGACATTTGCTGAAGTGGCAATATCAGCCCCAGCAGCGGAGTCGTAGCTGGCTGTCTACAATTCGAGTGCAGCGGCGGGACACTCAGAGACTGATACAAGATAACCCCAGTCTGAAACCTTACTTGCAAGAAGCTTTCCAAGAAGCTTATCAAAACGGTAGAGATTTGGCAGTAGGAGAAACAGATTTACCTCTCAAAACATTTCCTCAAAACTGCCTTTACACCTTAGAAGAAATTCTGGACTCTCGCTTCTATCCGGGTGAACCAAGTCCTGAAATAGAAAATGATTTATAAGGTTGACAGCAATCAGCAATAACCAATTACCCAATGATAATTTTTATCAACCGCTATGGCGCTGAGATAATTAAGCGCGCAAGTGAACACTTATATTTAGTAACTGTGGCAATTTTTATCGCTATTAGTGTGGGGATTCCCCTCGGGATTTTAGTCACCAGAAAACCCAAATTGAAAAAGCCTATTTTGGGTTTTGCTAATATTATGCAAACAATTCCCAGTTTAGCTTTGTTTGGCTTGCTAATCCCGGTGCCAGTAGTGGGTGGAATAGGCGATCGCACGGCCATTATCGCCCTGACTCTGTATTCTTTACTGCCAATTATCCGCAATACTTATACTGGTATTGTCGGCGTCGATCGAGCGATTACGGAAGCCGGAAGAGGCATGGGGATGACGGATATGCAACTGTTATGGCAAGTGGAAATTCCCCTGGCACTGGGCGTGATTCTGGCGGGGGTGCGAGTTGCTGCAGTAATTGCGATCGGACTTGCTACAATCGCCGCTGCAATTGGTGCCGGCGGCTTGGGGGTGTTTATTTTCCGTGGCGTTGCTACCGTCAACAATCAGTTACTTTTGGCGGGGGCAATTCCGGCCGCTTTAATGGCCTTAGCTGCGGATTTTGGGCTGGGTTTGGTAGAAGCGCGCCTCTCTAAAAGTACCTTAAAAACTATTAATGAGGACTAAAATCCTGGCTACCTTCCGTCAGCGTTGTCACTGTCTGCGAAGCAGAAGCATCCGCAGGATTTGCTATCAGATTGCGGATTTCATTTGAGCGTTCAATGTACTCTCGATCGCTCAAAACAGCTTGGCTGCCCTCCAGCGAAATAGCATCTGCCAAATCGATCCAAGAACGGCAACCGCCGTATTCAGGAATGTAGGGAATTTCGCGGATTTCTGCAAGGCGATAAGCCCGCAGCAATAAAATATAAATTGGCTGAGTTTGTTTCCATTTCAGGCGATCGCTGACAAAATTTTCATTCCAAATATGGTAAGGAAATAGCGCAGTAATTGCCGGTTCCCAAGCTACCAAAAAAACATCAGTAATCTCCGCCCAACTACCAATTCTAATAACTTCCGGATGCCAACCAGATTCAACAGTATTGACTTGAGGTGCAAACTCCGGCTTTAATAAATCCGGCTGTTGGTGTTCAAAAGTTGGATACAGCAAAACCTGTTTGTCAGTGACATTGAAATGTCCTGCTTGCTCGCGAATTCCCCCCTTCCGCAACAGCACAATCGTTTGACCTTGTTCCAAAGCATTAACTGCTACATTCCATTCTTTCAGCGCCCTAGTAGTTGATTTCATAGGAATTTAGTTGGGTTTTAACAAGAGTAACAAAAATCGGTACTTTCAAGCAAGTACAGCCATTTTGTCCGGTAAAAATTGGCGTATTCCTGAGTATGCAGCACTATCTTATTGTGATAAAGATAATAATTGCTTGGACTAAATCGTGGGCCAAGTGCTGTTTTATTTATTACTCTAACCGAAAAAATAATCTTCTCTTCTCTGTCCAAGCTATCCTCTACTATCACAGCGGGTAGATTCCGCAGTTTTGTCGTTAATTTTTTCAGGAATTTACTTAAATACTTAATAAAGTTTAAAGATTTTCGCAGATTAAGTACCAAACAACCACATTGAGATTTGTTAAAATTTAAATATTATTCAAAAAGCTTAGATTATACTTTTTTAGAGTGCATAGAAAATAGTTTTTTAATTCTGTTCTTTCATAAATATCAGTATAGCTACTGAAATACCACCTGCTCTTTAATTTATCATTAGGGAAATTACGTACATGAGCATTACTATTTTCGGTTACAACATAAGCGCAGCTATTTACGAAAGTGTCAATACTATTATTTATCGCGGCACAAAAGACACTGATAGAACCTCAGCAATTATCAAAACCTTCAAAGCTGATCATCCGACAATCGCAGAAATTTCCCGATTAAGACACGAACATAAAATACTTCGACATTTAGACAGTCAAGGAATAGTCAAACCCCTAGCTTTAGAAAACTATCATAACGGCTTAGCGCTGATAGTAGAAAATTTTAGCGGTCAATCCTTGAAAGATTATCTTAACAATCAACCCTTGGCGATAAACGCATTTCTCAAAATCGGAATTCAGTTGGCAACAACTCTTGGAGATATCCATCAGAGTAATGTTATCCATAAAGACATTAAACCTCAAAATATATTAATTGACCCAGAGACAAAGGAAGTAAAAATTATTGATTTTAGCATTGCTTCTCTCTTAGAGCGAGAAAATCAAACCGTCACCAATCCCAACTTATTAGAAGGAACTCTCGCTTATATGTCGCCGGAACAAACCGGCAGAATGAACCGCTCACTGGACTACCGTACCGACTTTTACTCCCTTGGTATTACATTTTATGAAATGCTGACGGGTAAGCTACCTTTTTCCGCCAAAGACCCCCTAGAAGTCGTTCATTGCCATATAGCTAAAGCACCAATACCACCTAAAAAGCTGAATCCAGAAATCCCGGATGCAGTTTCTGAAATTGTAATGAAATTATTATCTAAAACTGCTGAAGATAGATATCAAAGTGCTTTCGGAATCAAAATTGACTTGGAAACCTGCCAGCAGATGCTTTCTGCTGGAGAGATTTTCCCCTTTATTATAGGTCAACTAGATTCCTACAGCCAATTTATGATTCCGCAAAAACTCTATGGACGGGAAAGAGAAGTTGCTAGTTTGCTAGAAGCCTTCGCTCGCGTCAGTGGTGGGACAACGGAAATGATGCTAGTTTCCGGTTATTCAGGTATCGGCAAATCTTCCTTAGTTAACGAAGTTGATAAACCTATAGTCGGAGCACGAGGGTATTTTATTTCCGGTAAATTTGACCAATTTAAGCGGAATATTCCTTATGCTGCTTTAATTCAAGCATTTCAAGGATTGATGCGGCAACTGCTCACGGAAAATTCTGCTCAAATAGCAATTTGGAAAGCTAAAATTCTCGAAGCACTTGGTGCCAATGGGTCAATTATTATTGAGGTTATTCCCGAAGTAGAAAAGATTATTGATCCACAGCCTGCGGTTCCGACTTTGGGACCCACTGAATCTCAAAACCGATTTAATCGAGTGTTTCAAAAATTTATACAGGTGTTTAGTAAACCCGAACACCCCCTAGTGATATTTTTGGATGACTTGCAGTGGGCAGATTCGGCCTCTCTCAAGCTTATCCAGCTAATTATGACCCATCCAGATAGTAAATATCTGCTATTAATTGGCGCTTATCGGGATAATGAAGTCAGTGCCACTCATCCGTTAATTTATACATTAGAGCAAATTCAAAATACCAGGGCAACAGTAAATAATATTATCCTCCAATCTTTGGAGCTCTCTCATGTCAACCAATTAGTGAGCGAAACCCTTCGCAGTCACATTTCCGAAGTTTTGCCCCTGGCTGAGTTAGTTTTTAAGAAAACCCAGGGAAATCCCTTCTTCTTAACTCAACTACTCAAATCCCTTTATCAAGACCAACTCCTCTCCTTTGATTTCAATCAAGTTTGTTGGCAGTGGGATATCCAACTGCTTCAAGGCATTGATATCAGCGATAATGTCGTCGAATTGATGGTCAGCCAAATTCAAAAGCTATCGTCCCCCACGCAGAATGTCTTAAAATTAGCTGCCTGTATAGGAGATAAATTTAGTTTAGACGTTTTGGCAATTGCTAATAAAAAATCTCAGTCAGAGACGGCAAGAGATTTATGGGAAGCGCTACAAGCTGGTTTCGTTCTGCCACTAAATAATTCCTACAAAATCCCCCTGCTATTTGACTCGGAAATATCTACAGAAAAGTCAACCGAGCAGTTTAATGTCACCTACAAGTTTTTGCATGACCGAGTGCAACAGGCGTCTTATTCTCTGATACCCGACGATCAGAAAAAAGAAACTCACCTAAAAATCGGTCAACTACTGCTGAATTCCACAACCCCTGAAGAACGAACAGAAAATATATTTGCACTGGTTAACCAACTAAATTATGGAACGGATTTAATCACTTTGGAGTTGGAAAGATATGAGTTGGCAGAACTCAATTTGATCGCCGGACAGAAAGCCAAAGCTGCCACGGCTTATGAGTCTGCTGTTAAATATTTGAATGTGGGTTTAGGACTTCTCGCGGAGGATAGCTGGCATAGTGAATATGAGCTGACATTAAACCTCCATTTAGAAGCAGCCGAAACTGAATATATAAACACTAATTATGAGCGATCACACGAGTTGTCTGAGACGAGCCTGAAACAAGCAAAAACTCTTCTGGAAAAAGGCAAGGTTTACGAACTTAGAATTCAATTAGAGATCTCTCAAGATCGGAGAATATCAGCTATAGATAATGGACTCGCCGTTCTGGAAATGTTCGGAATTAGCCTAGAGCAAGAACCACCTCAAGAACTGATAGTTGATGACTTAGCTAACTTGCCGACAATGACAGCTCCCGATAAACTCGCAGCTATGCGAATATTAAATCTTATTATAACACCAGCTTTTATTGTAAATCCTGCGATGTTCCCGCGAATTCTTTATACAAAAATAGCCTTGTCTATTAAGTATGGGAATTCGCCTGAATCTGCTTTTGCTTATGTTTGGTATGGAGTGCTACTCTGTGGAGGATTAGGAGACATAGATTCTGGATATCGATTTGGCAAATTAGCTATTTTGTTACTCGAACAATTTAACGCAATTACCCTTAAATCAAAAATAATTTGTATATTTAATTGTCTGGCAAGGTTTTGGAAAGATCCGCTTAAGGCCACCCTAGAATCTTTGGTTGATGCAATTCAAAGCGGTATAGAAACGGGAGATATAGAATATGCTTGTCACAGTATAGCAAATTATTGCAATCACTTATTTTTGAGCGGGGGAGAACTACAAAAAGTTGAGCAAGAACAGGCAAAATATGTTGCTATGACCATTCAGCTCAAACAAGAATATGATACTTTTTTTGTGAAAGTTCACCAGCAAATAGTTGACAATTTATTGGACAAAAACTCAGACAAATACCATTTACGAGGTGCAAGCTTTAATGAAGAAGAACTACTGCCAGGAATTATAGCTTCTAACAATGGAACTTTGCTCTATGCCTATTATGCCGGGAAAATGATGCTATCTTATTTATTTAAAGAGTTTAATCAAACAGTCATGATTGCTCATTCAGCATTAAAATACGCCAGCATGGGTGCAGGATTAATGCACATGAGTATCGACAACTTTTACCATTCTCTTTCCCTCCTAGCACTGTATCCAAAAGCCTCGCCAAAAGAGAAAGAAAAATATCTAAGTGTAGTAGCAGCTAACCAAGAAAGAATGAAGACTTGGGCGTTCCATGCGCCGTGCAATTTTCAGCACAAGTATGAGTTAGTAGAAGCAGAAAAAGCGCGGATTTTGGGACAACCTTTAGAAGCGAGCGATTATTACGATCGCGCCATAGCAGGAGCCAAAGAACAGGGATATATCCAAGAAGAATCATTAGCCAACGAATTAGCCGGAGACTTTTATTTGTCCCGTTCTAAAGATAAAATTGCTCGAATTTATTTAACCGATGCTCGCTACGGATATATTCGCTGGGGAGCTAAAGCTATAGTCAAAGATTTGGAAGCCAGATATCCTCAAATATTTTCCCGGATAGCCAAGCCCGAAAGTCAAGATAGCCAGGTCACGACGATCACTAGCTCGACGAGTGGAGGAAGTGCAGGATCTCTAGATTTAGCTACTGTGATCAAAGCATCCCAAGCTCTTTCTGGTGAAATTGTACTGAGTAAGCTGTTGGCAAAATTGATGAAAATTGCGATCGAGAATGCGGGCGCTCAAAGTGGCATTTTCATTTTAGAAAAAGCGGGAAGTTTACTAATAGAAGCCTATGGAACCGTAGATAACGATGTAGAAGTGCTGCAAACAATCCCCGTGGAAAATAGTCAGCAATTACCCATATCTTTGATTAATTATGTTGCCCGAACTCAGGACAATGTTGTATTAAGCGATGCAACTTGTGAGGGAACCTTCACAGCGGATACTTATATCGTCAACCAAAAACCAAAGTCAGTATTATGTACTCCCATCATCCATCAAGGAAAACTTACTGGGATTCTGTATTTAGAAAATAATCTCACAACTGGTGCTTTTACTCCCGAGCGTTTAGAAGTTTTACAACTTTTATCTTCTCAAGCAGCTATTTCGATTGAAAATGCCCGTCTTTATAACGATTTGGAAGCAGCCAACGCTACTTTAGAAGCGAAGGTGGCAGAAAGAACGCAACAGTTACAAGAAAAAAATATCCATCTACAAAAAGCAGAAAAATCAGCGAAAGCCGCCAACTCTGCCAAGAGTGAGTTTCTTGCTAATATGAGCCACGAGCTCCGAACCCCACTTAATGGCATTTTGGGTTACACGCAAATCCTCAAACGACAAAAAAACTTGGCTGACCAGCAAAAAGATGGTCTGAACGTCATTAGTCAGTGCGGCGATCACCTCTTAACCCTGATTAACGATATTTTAGACCTCTCTAAAATCGAAGCCCGAAAAATGGAAATCCACCTGAGTAATTTCCATTTATCAGAATTTTTGGAAGGTCTGGCTGAAATTTGCAAGATTCGGGCAGAACAAAAGGGAATCTCCCTGATTTACGAGGCAATTACCGAACTACCTGTTGCCGTCCAGGGTGATGAAAAACGGTTGCGTCAAGTTTTAATCAACTTACTCGGCAATGCGATTAAGTTTACCGAAAAAGGTGGGGTGGCATTCAAAGTAGGATATCAGGATGGTAAAGTCCGGTTTCAAGTGGAAGATACCGGATTTGGTATGGCACCAGAGCAATTGCAAGATATATTTTTGCCTTTTCACCAAGTAGGGGATGCCAACCGCAAGGTTGAAGGGACCGGGTTGGGACTGGCAATTAGCCGCCAATTAGTCCAGATGATGGGCAGTGAAATAAAGGTGAAGAGTACATTAGGACAAGGGAGCGTTTTCTGGTTTGATTTAGATTTGCCAGAGGTATCGGAATGGGCGACTAATGCAGCCAAAGCCAATGCCCACACAATCGTTGGTTTCAAAGGCCGAAAGCGAAAAATTCTCATAGCTGACGACAAGTGGCAGAATCGCTCGATCATGGCAGGAATGCTTCAGCCGTTAGGATTTGAAATTCTGGAAGCAACGGAGGGTCAGGACTGTTTAAACAAGGTGGCTGAGTTTAAACCCGACTGTATTTTAATGGACTTGATGATGCCAGTAATGAGTGGCTTAGAAGCAACGCGCCGCATTCGCAAATCACTAGGTCAGACTAAGTTAGTGGTGATTGCTACTTCTGCCAGCGTTTTTGATTTCGATCGACAACAAAGTGTCGAGGTAGGTTGCAATGATTTTATTCCCAAACCCATACGAATCGAGGAGCTTTTAGAAAAATTACGTACTCATTTAGGGTTAGAATGGATTTATGAAGAAAACCAGGAAGAGATTAGGAAAGCAGAAGGAGAAACAAAATCTCTAAGTTCTGAAATTGTAGCTCCTCCCGATGAGGAAATAGCCGTTCTATTCGATCTAGCGATGATGGGCGATCTCCGAGGGATTGCGGAGCGAGCTGCAAAACTCGAACAACTCAATGAGCAATGGGTTCCCTTTGCTACCCATCTGCGCCAGTTAGCAAAAGGATTTGAAGAACAACAAATCCTAGAGTTTATTAAACAATATAGGACGACAACTAATGAGTAGTGAACTTGCCGAACCAAGCACCATTTTAATCGTAGATGACACCCCGACTAATTTAGGTGTCCTGTTCGATTTTTTGGCTGATTTTGGCTTTAAAGTATTGGTAGCTAGGGATGGCCAAAGTGCTCTCCAGAAGGTCGCATATGCTGCGCCAGATCTGATCCTGTTGGATGTGCTTATGCCGGGAATAGATGGGTTTGAAACTTGTCGCCGTTTGAAAGCGAATGATTTAACGAGAGACATTCCCGTGATTTTTATGACGGCTCTTGCTGATACGGTGGATAAGGTTAAAGGTTTGAGTCTGGGTGCGGTGGATTATATCACTAAGCCTCTTCAGCATGAAGAGGTTTTAGCTCGTGTTAATGTCCACATGAAGCTCCGCAACCTGTCGAAAAAACTCCTAGAGCAAAATGTGTGCTTGCAAGCAGAAATCGAACAGCGTGTCAAAGCGGAATCTTCGCTCTTGAAGCTAGCATTGGAGTTGGAAAGGCGAGTTGACGAAAGGACGGCTGAACTTTTTCTATCCAATCAATTGCTCAAACAGGAGATTCAAGAGCGTCTGCAAGCAGAGGCGGGATTGCAAGAATCGGAAGCTCAATTGCGAACCCAAGCTCAATGTTTAGAAAAAGCTTTTCGCGAATTGCAATTGACCCAAACTAAACTTGTGCAGAGCGAAAAAATGTCTTCTCTCGGTCAGCTTGTTGCAGGTGTAGCCCATGAAATCAATAATCCAGTTAATTTTATTTTTGGGAATCTTTCTTATGCCCATGATTATACCAAAAATCTGATCGATCTAGTCAATCTTTATCACCAAGAATTCCCTGCGGGTGGGCAAATAATTGAACATAAAATAGAAGAAATAGAACTAGATTTTTTGGTTGAAGACTTACCTAAATTGCTGAGTTCAATGAAGGTAGGCGTAGACCGGATTCGCGAAATTGTTCAGTCGCTGCGAATCTTCTCGCGATTGGATGAATCTGAGATGAAACCAGTGGATATTCACCTGGGTATTGATAGCACTCTGTTAATTTTGCATAACCGCGTTAAAGGAAGGGGCGATCGACCTGCAATTGAGGTGGTTAAAGAATTCGGCAATCTGCCTCTGGTAGAGTGTTATGCGGGTCAGCTTAACCAGGTGTTTATGAATCTTGTTGCTAATGCTATTGATGCCATAGATGATTATAATACGACGCGATCGTTAAGTGAAATGAAAGCTAATCCTTCTAAAATTTTCATTCGCACGGAGGTCACGGAATCTAATCGGGTGTTAATTCATATTAAGGATAACGGCCCTGGGATGACTGAAGAAATTAGCCAACACCTATTTGAGCCATTTTTTACTACTAAGCCTATCGGGAAGGGTACTGGCATTGGGCTGTCAATTTCCCATCAGATTGTAGTGGATAAACACGGGGGCCAGCTCAATTGTATTTCAGCTCCTAATCAGGGGGCAATCTTTATTATTGATATTCCAATTCACCAAAAAAAATTTGCAAATAATTTAATTACGATGTCTGAAACAGCTTTGGGTATTTCTTAGTTGATTTTAACTGAAGGGGAATTCAATAAATTTTAAGGGTTGCACAACTATATCAAAATCCCTTGGGCAGGGGGATATTCCAATACTTTAGGTAATGAAGTAAGAGACGGATAGAAACCTTCGGTAGCATCTCACTTTTGCAGCAAAGCTAGAAATTGGAGTTTTGAGGCAGGAGGCAGAAGGAAGGAAGGAAGGAAGGAGAAGAAGTATTTTTACAAATATGAGATGTTCCATTGCTATTGCTGATTGGGGCGGATTCACATTTAGGACAGTTCATATTTCCATTATGCAACGCCCGAAAATACACGGGACGGGCGGACGCTTATCCCACAAAAAAAATCAAAATCATCCCGCTATTATGCAACGCCTAAATTATTGCTCTCGAAGCTAGTTTGCGACTAGCCTAGAAGGGATTAACGGACTGCTATCAAACTATTTAATTTGGCAACTAAAACGTCCAGATGTTCCGATGTTTATCGTCTAGTGGGTGGAGTCTCCTGTGCGGTGTAGTCGCACAGGAGAGCTTATGATCGGGGGTTTAGTGCTGACCAACTTTATTGCTAAATTCTCACTGCAAAAGATGCTGCTAATTCCCGTTCTGGTTCCATACCAACTGTAGGCGGCATGGAACGATTGGCTACTTGCTCAATTAGTTGTAAATGTTGCGGTAGCATTTTAGCTAAACTGTAGCGTTCTAGGGCAGTTTGACGGGCTTTGATGCGAATTTCTGCCATGCGAGTAGGATGGTCTAAAACTTCATCAATGCGATCGGCTACTTGTTTGGGCGAGAAGTAATCGACTAGCAAACCGTTTTCTCCGTCGCGGATAACTTCTCTGACTGGCCCTGTGTCGGAACCTATTACTAAACATCCGGTTGATAGAGATTCAATCATGGACCAAGATAGCACAAAAGGTCTGGTCAAATAAACGTGTACGTCGGATGCTTGAATTACTTTTAGATAAAGTCCGTAAGGTAGGGGCCCGACAAAGTGAACTCGCGACAAATCTAGGGGTACTTTTTTGAGCATATAGTCTTTGTAAGACTCGCCGTTGGGTAAAGAACGCCCGTAACAAACTCTTTCGGAACCAACGATTACGACGTGACAGTTGGGGCGGCGTTCTTGCACATAGGCGATCGACTCAATGAATTCGGGAAAACCCCGGTAAGGTTCCATTCCCCGCGATACGTAGGTGACAATTTCATCAACGCCAGACAAGTCTAAGTTAGGCAAAACCAGTTTAGCACCGGGGTCTGGTTTGAAGTAATCGGTATCTACGCCGTCGTGGAGTGTGGATAATTTTTGTTGTAATTCTGGCGGAAATTGCGATCGCTGCCAATAAGTGGGCGACACACCCCAATCACAAGAATATAAATCGATCAGAATCGGCGCATTTTTGATTCTAATTCTGGCCATATCGTCAACTGTTAAAGGTTCCGCTGGGTCGAAATCTGCGTCGGAACCAATAGCATGATAAAACCACTCGAAATAACACAAAAGCGGCGTATTTGGAAAAGCTTCTTTGACAAATAATGTTGGCCCCCAACCGGAATGTCCGCAGATAATATCGGGTACGAAACCGTCTGCTTTGAGTTGTTCTGCCATTCTAAATACGGCTTGTCCGTAGATGACGGCACTTTCTAAAGGGCGGACGTATTGGTGAGTCTGCGCGTGGGGTTCCCGGCTGGGGGTAAATGCTGCTTTGCGAACGCCGGGAATGTTCCACTCTGGGCGCTCGTTTTTAGTGCCGAAAACAATTTGATTTTTGGGATCTGCGCCTAACGCCGTGATAATGTGGCGGTATTGGGCGGGGAAGTTGGGATGGAGAAATAATGCTTTCATTGTCAGTTGTCTGTTGACTGTTGACTGTTGACTGTTGACTGTTGACTGTTGACTGTTGTTAGTTGAAATAAAATATTTTGATTCGGCTAAAAAGCTTTGGTTTTATTCATTGGGTGTTGGTGCTTTGCAGATCCAGACGCAATCTCGCGGTACGGAAGATGTATTTTTCAGGATGATTTGATAGTTTAAATGATGGAGAAATTTTTCCATAATTGTATCAGTCATAACTGAAAATGCTGTGCCGTCTCTGTGCCCTAGCAAGTTTTTGTCCCACTCGCTGGCGAATTTTTGCCACCCTAATTCCGTGAAAATATTGGTGTGGTGAAACACGCAAATTCGATCGCCCCGCAGCAGTTTGGGAATTCGAGTCAGGTAGTTGAATATATCTACCGGCTCTACGTGTACCATGGTATCGTAACAAAAGCAGACATCGGCTGAACTTGGGGCGATGCCGTCTAATGTTAAACCGTCGAGTTTGACGTAAGAAACTCGATCGTCTCCCAAGCGCGATCGCGCCGCTTGCAGCATTTGACTGGAAATATCGGCACAAATTAGTCGATCGCAATATTTCAGCAGCAGCGAACCGGTTTTTCCCCCGCCGATACCAATTTCTAAAACCGTATGTTCTTTTTTGATGTACGGTGCAATAAATTGCTGTTCTATCAGCGCTTCGTATTCGGCTAAGGAGTTGGCGGCACCGGCAGCTTTACCTATCCATTCGTCGCCAATATGGGCAAGTTCGGCATTAGTTTTTTGCCACTGTTGGGCGTAACTGTCCCATGCCCTTTCATAATCTACTCTTGGGCGATCGGTCATTTTTTCATGGTTCATTTTTGATTTTATAGTATTGATGGCTCAATTTTCAATATGTTCCGCAAGTCTTGGCAAATTATATCAAATCCTGCCCCAAGTCTACGAGTTGATTTACTGCGCTTGGCTGGGCGGGACGCTGGCATTGTAAGATGACTAATGACTGCTGAAATATGCTTCGCAGAAAATATCTGCATAATCTTGAGTCATTTCTTCAAAAGTATTAAGCGAATCCAAGACATATTTAGCGTTTCCAGCTAACTGCTGCCGCAATGATCGATCATCCAATAAACTAATCAAACCTGCAACTAATTCGTCCGGACGATCGGGCGTATAAAACAAACCATTAATTCCAGGCCGCACTTGTTCTCTAATTCCAAAAACAGGCGTGGTAATAATTGGCAAATCGCAAGCCATCGCCTCTAAAATCACTCTCGGAAAACTTTCTACGCGAGAAGTGCAAACAAATATATCAGCCGCTTTGTAATATTTTGCCGTCTCTCCAGTTTCCGGGACTACTGTCACCCTTTGTCGCAACTCTTGTGGCAATTCTCCCACCAACTCGGCTAATTTATTGCTGTAAATACTCGGGCGATCGCCCACAATAAAACACCTAATTTTATTGTGCCATTTGTCAGGCAAAAGAGAAAGTGCTTTAACTAAATCCTGCTGTCCTTTGCGTTCGCATACAGTTCCCAGCAGCAAAATTACCACATCTTCCGCTGCAACACCTAAAGTTTTTCTAGCCAATTCAGAGTTCTCCGAATTTTCCAGTTTTCTCAAATCTAAGCCGTTGTGAATCACGGTAAAATTGTGGTGGCTGTTGAGAGGCAAATACCTGTCCCGCGTTGCATCGGCCACAAAAATCACTTTGTAAGGAAAGCGAAAACACTCTAAAGCTCTCGCCGCAATCTCAGAACCAAACCTGTTAAAATAAGTTTGCCAAGGTTCGCTTTCGTGCACATTCCACACTGTAGGAGTTCCGATTTGCCGCGCCGCATCAATTACAAAAAAGTTTTCTAAAGTATTGGCATAAATTGCATCTACTTTTAAACTTTCAATTTCTGTGCTAAAACTGCGGATGGCTTCATCATAAGCATCGCGCTGATAGATGTGTTCGAGAGGATTGTCGCGCACAATTACTTCAATTCCCTGCTGTTCGTAAGCTTGACGCAGCGGTCCCTCTGTTGTGCAAAGTACGATCGGCTTAATCACACCCTCAGCCGCCAATTTCACCGCGATTTCGTACTGATGCAGCGGCGCACCCGTGAAATCCAGCGAATTGCTGCACATCAAAACTCTGATAGGATTTACAAAATTATTTACTGATATCAAAGAACCCAAATTACCACATTTTAGTTCTTCCTTTTTCTTTCCATCCGTTACATCCGTTACAGAATCCGTTGCCGAACTTCCCTCTCCCTTCATAAAAACCCGTCGAGGTTGAATATGAAAATACTCATCTTCTAAAGACAAGTGCGGACTGTAAAAACTGTCATTTTTACCCGCATACTTGCGCCTAAAAGCCGCCACTTCTTGAGGATTGTCGGTAAAACCCCTAGAAGTTCCCTCTTTGTGCAACAATTCCGCATCGGGACAATATACGCACCGATAACCCCGTTCTAACAGTCGGTATCCGTAATCTGCATCATTGTAAGCAACAGCAAAATTCTCCTCATCAAAACCGCCCAATTCTAAGAACAATTGACGGGGAGTAATCGTGCAAGCGGCTGTTACCGCAGAGTAATTTCGCGTTACCATCGCTTGAGACAGATAGCCTCGATTGTCGCTGTTCATCAGCTTAAAAGCGTGACCAGCCAAGCCGTGATGCAGCCCGTGAATGACGCCCGCGTGCTGAATTCGGCCGTCGGGATATAACAGCCTCGCGCCGACTGCACCCACGCCCGCGATTTGAGCGTATCCCACCATTTGACTCAGCCAGCGCGGGTTAATTACTTCAGTATCGTTGTTCAAAAACAACACATAGTCGCTATCAACTTGTTCGGCAGCGCGGTTGTTAATTGCTGCAAAACTAAACTTGCCGCCAGGATTTTTTATCCGCAAAACTTGGCAACTTAATTCCTTTAAGTATTCCAGAGTTTTCGGGTCGTCGCTTTCGTTGTCGATGACGGCAACTTGATAATTTTTATATGTTGTAGTTTCTAGAGAATCCAGACAGGCTTTCAGCAATTTAAACTGGTTTTTAGTAGGAATAATTACTGTTACTGATGGGCCGTTATCCGGGAAATCCTGGGCAAATATGCCCAAATTTTCTTTAATCGCCCATGCGTGCTGAGCGACATTGCCGTTAATTTTGCGGCGGTTTAGTGCATCTTGAATGGCTTTTTGACCTGCGGCAAAACTGGCGGGTTTCGCGGCCCCAGATATGGCTGTAGAACCGGGTGCGGTTCGCCAGTGATACAGCACTAACGGCAGGTGCGCGACGTGGCGAGAAATTTCGGTTGCTCTCAATGCAAAATCGTAATCTTGCGAGCCTTCAAGACCTATCCGCAAACCGCCTATTTGTTCAAAAATGTGTCTTCTCACGGCGCACAAATGACCGAGATACATATAGGAAAGCAGCAGTTCCGGCGACCATTCCGGTTTAAATTGCGGGGCGAAGCGGCGACCTTTAGTGTCGATTTTGTCGTCGTCGGAATAGAGAAAATCGGTGGCTGGATGTGAGGCAAAATATAAGGCGACTTCGCCTAATGCGTCGGGAGTGAGTTCGTCGTCGTTGTCTAAAAACAGGATGATGTCGCCTGTTGCGAGGGCGGCGGCGCTGTTGGTGGCTGCGCTGATGTTGCCGTTTTCTGTACGAAATGTGATGCGGATACGATCGTCCTTTTGAACCCAGTTTTTCAAAGTGTCAGCAACAGTGAAATCGGTACTGCAATCGTCGGCAATGCAGAGTTCCCAGTTTGGATAAACTTGATTGATTACGCTGTCGATCGCGCTTTCTAAAAAATCTATCTGCGGGTTGTAAACTGGCATTACTACCGAAATTTTTGGCAGGGGTTCCCGGCAGGATTTTAACCGAGAAATTAAGTAATCGCGCGCGCGATCGTTCCACTGATTCACCTCCAGCCATGCGTCATATCTATCAATGGGTTGAGGCACCACAAAACCCGCAGGTGGCAGTAAATCTCCCGGCGCAGTAAACTGTTTTTGCTGCCGATAAATCTTCCCCAACTGGCGAATCACCTTCACAATTTCCCAAGGCATCGGCACAATTCTGCCGAGACGCTGTTTTCTCTCCTTCGCCCGCTGCTGAATTGCGGCTGTAAACCTTGATAACTCCTCAAATTTATCTGTACTTCGCTGCCAGATATTGTAGCGCCGCACGGTCAATATTTTCGGCGCTTGAAAAGACAAAATTTCCCCGGTTTCTAACTCAGCTTGCAGAGAAACGTGCCATTCGCCCGGAGGCAAATCGACAAGGGCCTCAAAACCGCTTTCCGAACTGTTAACCCAGTCAGGAAACACTTCGCCGACATCTTTTCGCCGCAAACCGTAGGCGCATTCTACAGAAGTATCGCCGCACAACAAGCTTAATTTAGCAATTTTGCGATCGTGGTGGCAGCACCAACCTGCAAACAAAATTTGACCCTGACGCTGTTCCCACACCACCGGTACATCTAACGATGCTTGAATCGTTGAAACTAACAACGGATAAGCTGCCAACAAATGCCATTTACCTCGCTCATCTTGTGCTTCCAGTAGCACTTCGTGCCGTCCGGCAGGCGCTTCCAATTCAATTGTAAAACCTGATTTCTTCGCAGCCGGAATATTAGAGTGTGCTAGCGCTATATCACTTCTATCTATGCCGTAAACGCCCGCAAAACTCTGGTCTTTAATTCTGGCCCGGACTGCTGTAGTCTCTCTTTTTTTGTGAAAAACCCAGCCCACAATTAGCAGGTGGGAATCGCAAACTTGCCAAGTAGTGGGTTGGTCTAACGAAAAAATAAATTTAGGGAACAATTCGCGGATTCTGCGCTGAACTTCCCACCATTTTTCTCTCACTTGCCACCATCTAGAAGACTTGATTGTAGCAAGTTCTGCCCGAAAAAGTTCATTTTCCTGGCAGGCTTGTTCTAAATTTTCCTGAGTATCCTTTAATTTTTCCTGAGTTTGACTTTGTGCTGTTTCTAACTGAAGTAATTCAGCTAACTTTTGCTGCAATATAAATTCAGTCTCTTCAAATTGTACCTGAGTTTGTCCTAATTCTGCTTCTAATTCTAATACTTTCGCTAAAGCTGTTTGAAATTGCGATTCTTTGCCGGCAAGCTGTACCTGAGTTTGTCCTAATTCTGTTTCTAATCCGAGGAGTTTCGCTAACGCTTCTTGAAATTGCGATTCTTTGCCGGC
>JACJNV010000233.1 GCA_014695175.1 Microcoleus sp. FACHB-DQ6
GCCGCGAAACGCCACAAATGCCCCGTTCAGGAATCTTTTGGGAAACGTTTTGCCGTCGTAAAACTGAAGCCCCAAAGCCGCCGAATGCGCCTGAAACAGCACGTCTGGCATTAATGTTTTAGCCGCTAAATCAGGTCGATCGCTATTGCCGTTTCTGGAGTGGCGCGGGTCGAGCAAGTTCGGCTTAAAATAAGCGTAAGGCCAGCCGTAAAACTCGCCTTGACGAATTCTTGTCAAGTAATCCGGCACCAAATCATCTCCCAAACCGTCGCGTTCGTTGACTGTCGTGTAGAGTTGATTGGTTTTTGGGTGAAAATCCAATCCCACCGGATTTCGCAAACCGGAAGCAAAAATTTGCTGGTTCTTGCCGTCCAAATTCATCACTTGAACAGAGGCCCTCGGCAGCGGTTCGACATCGGCATTAGACTGCGATCCAACTGATACGAAAAGCTTGCTCTTGTCGGGGGAAACGACAACATTTCGCGTCCAGTGTTGGTTGTAGCCGCCGCCGGGTAAATCGGCAATTTTTTGACCGATACCTGTCAATTGTTCCTGCCCTTTTGTGTAGGGAAATCGGCGGACTTCAGCGGTATTTCCGAGGAAAAAATAGCGATCGGCAAAAGCCATACCAAAAGGAATATTTAAACCGTTTTGGGTACTTGCAAAAGTTTTGCGAACCTCAGCAACGCCGTCGCGGTTGGCATCCCGCAACAGCGTAATCCGATTCTGCCGGGTTTCTGTTACCAAAACATCGCCTGTCGGCGTCAAAGCCAGCCATCGCGGAGCGTCTAAATTGTCAGCAAAAACGTTGACGACAAAGCCAGGAGGGACTTGCAGCACTGGCGATGCGGGAATCGGTACTACTTGAGGAGGTTTTGAGGCGCTATCGCTGGCTCCTGGCCGCGGCAAAGAAGTTGCAACAATGCGGATGGGCTGTGGCGAAAGCGGTTTGGTCGGTACAATTTGATTTGTCCCAACATTTGCCAGCGGTGCACGGGAGGGAATTTGCGACACGGGGCCGCTGTCGCCCACAGCAGGGGCGATCGCATCTGTAGCTCGATCGCACGCAATCATCGGCAACAGCAGAATTAGCAGCAAGAAACGCAGGTAATACATAGCAGCGATTTCTCAACAATTGCTGGACAATTCTATTATTCTAACTGCTAGTGAAATACCTAACACTAACCTTGCTGTGAGCGTGTAGGCTTCGTGTCTCATTTGCCTTTGCTCTGTTGGGTATCCCATTACTGGGTCTTCGTCACCTAAGACGATCCGAGTCTTACACAGCATCTCTGGGTTTTTACACCCTTTATCCCCAACGCATGAGGAACCCACGCAGTCGCCCTGTTTCCCAAGGCAAAAAACTGTTTTCGTACAACAAACATGGTTTATTTTTTACGGCAGGGCGTTACCTTACCAACCAGCGGTCTGTTCTTTCCTCCTTTCTCTGGCAGTTTCCCGGTAAGCATATTACTGCTACTATGACCGTTCCGTATTGCAGCCGAGTGAGTGGGTCGCAACCAATTATATTATACAGGTTTCTGTTAGAAAATCCGCGAATTGTAGATTTCTTTATAGACCTTGCCCGGCTTATATCCCCGCCCTTGCGCGGAGTACCGTTATAGCGGGGGACTTACGCCGATTGAGTTAAACAGCTAAGCCACCGCCGGCGCGGTGGCTTAATTCCATTTACTGATACCAGTTGCAAAAAAGAATGCAACTTTAGGCCAGTGCTCCAAACTTTGAGCTTGATCGGTCAATCAATTTTAGATTTTAGATTTTAGATTTTAGATTGAAGAAAGCGACGCCACTGATAACTCCGAGGGCTTGCGATCCGGATTCGAGCTTTTTTCTCGCTTCGCGAGTGAATCACGGGGCCCCAGACCACATTGCTTTTGGTCATTCGCAATTCTCTAATCGAAAATCGAAAATCTAAAATGGTATAACCTAGCTCTACCAAAGTCCTCTCACAGGAGCCGGACGGGGAGCCGGAGCCGGAATTGGACGGGGAGCCGGAATCGGAGCTGGAGCCGGAGCCGGACGAGGAGCCGGACGCGGTGGCGGTTCAGGGGCCGGACGCGGTGCCGGTGCTGGGGTTGCGGGACGAGCAACCGTTGTGGCTACAACCTTATAATCGGGGATCACCGCGATATTTTGTATCTGAGATCCGGCGACGGTGGCTCTGACTTTCATTCCCGGTACTAGACCAATAATTCTCAGGACGCATCTTTGAATCCTGAGAGTCCTGTACGGCGCGCTTTCTTCGCGAATAGTTACTACGTCGCCGACAATACTTTTGACAAAACCGACAATGGTTCTAGCGTTTGCTGTTGTGGTAGTTTGCGTTTGGGCTATTTGAGTTGCAGGGTTAGCCATCGCAGGATTTACTGAGACCGCCGAAATTACCACCGACAGTGTTGCACCTGTCAATAATTTGATGTTCTGAAGACGCATTGAAACCTCACATTAACTGCTATTCAGGGTCGGGTTTGCTTCCGCTGCACGAAAGTCCCAACTTCTATACCTAATCCAGTTTAATCCCCAGAGTAGGAAATTTATGACAATCTCAAAAAAAGATTATCGAACAAGTATTGAAAGACTAAATTTTACATCATAAGTTCCCGATTTACAACAAGTTCAGCGGTTTGCATCTCTAGAGTGTTGCCGTGATATATTGAGTTTATTCGATCGACCGTAGCAGTTTTTTTCCGCCAACCTAACTGTTGCTGGGGGGAACTCTACCCAAAGACAGATTGTGCTTGCCGGATACAGCAGCGCCATAGTTTGAATACTCGATCCCCAGTCGGTCATGGCTAAAAAATCAAATTAGTCGGAGGTATAATTTAATCATTTTCTGGCAATATTTACGCATAAACCGGGTTTTCTCACGACATTCTCTTGCGTAAGTCCACTGAGCCGCTTATAAAAACCTTGTTTTTTTCGTAGTATTATTGCCTAAGCTTTGTGTTGAGTTACAAGTTATCAGTGGTGGAATTTCAACTAAAAACTGTGCAGCGCAGTTGCAGTCAAAAAGCCATCTCAAAATTTTTCCGATCGGGTGCGGTTGGCGGATAATTAGATAGGAACTTTGTAGGAACTGCTGGTGAGGAGTTTAGCGAACAAAACAATGGTGAAGAGCAAATTTTTGTTTGACAAGTTAATTGTACTGAGCTTGAGTGCAGCCGCGCTGTCGGTCGGCCTACAGCAGCAGGCGATTGCCGAAGTGGTGGCTAATTCAAGTAATAGTGCGATCGCAGCGCAGCGGCCCACATCCGAGACAAAATTGCCGAATCTCGGAACCCCAGAACTGCCGCCCCTGGGAGAACCATTTCGTTATATTCCCCAGGAACCAAAACCTGCGGTAAATCCTATTGAGGAAGTGCGTTTAGTGCTGAAATTGCGAGAACGCCGCGTCTATGTTTACCGACAAAATAAGGTGCAAGCCAGTTTCCCGGTTGCTGTGGGAAAAGGCGGGTGGGAAACTCCTACAGGCAATTTTAAAGTTATGCAAATGATCAAAGATCCAGTTTGGCAAAATCCTTGGACAGGAGAACTTATTCCTGCTGGGCCCGACAATCCATTAGGGAGTAGGTGGATGGGGTTTTGGACGGATGGCAAGAATGTGATTGGTTTTCACGGTACTCCGAATCCAGAGTCGATCGGGGGGGCAGCTTCTCATGGTTGTGTCAGAATGTTTGATAAAGATGCACAGGCTTTATTTGAGAAAGTCGCAGTTGGCACACCGGTGATAGTTGAGCATTAATTATTGGGAGGTTGGGGTGCATAAAAATATCCAGGAACAGGCAAGATGCCTGTTCCACAAAAATTAAATTTTCTTGTGGGGTGGGCAGGAGAGCCCGCCCATGAAATACTGATTGATAATGGTGATTTTTGGTGAGTTAGAACTTACACCTTAAACCTCTGTCAGCAACAGGCTTTCCGGCCTGTTCCACAACAAAGAGTTAAATAGATTGCTGATATTTTTCCAGCAACTCCGGGATGTAATCGTAGCCATCAACACCGATCGCCGGAATGATATTCGCTCGACTTTTAGCCAAAGATTGTTTAAAAGATTCCGCCCCCATTTGACCCCGCAAAATTGTCAACAAACCAGCCGATTGACGCCACTCCAT
>JACJNV010000234.1 GCA_014695175.1 Microcoleus sp. FACHB-DQ6
ATTATTTGTTTGGATAGGCAAGCGTGTAACAATTCTGCTGCCTATCTTTTTTTACCATAAATTGGCTCAAGCCTTACTAACTATGGGTTGGGGGCTGGTTGTCACCCCCCCAGCCTCTGTGACCACTTTTCTTTAAAAGATGAAGACCAAAATAAATTTCAACTTGTAATTGATAATCCGATTATAATTGAACCAAGTTCAACTCAAGAGATTGCCTTAAAGTTTGAAATATTTTCCGCAACGGGCAAGTTAAGATTGCATTTTAGTCCTAAGCAAAAGGAAATACTAATTATTGCGCTTGACCATATAACTGAACAGTGAAAATAATTACGCACAAAAACCAAATAAACCGGGTTTTGCAATCGGGGTCTATGGTGTTGCACGATCGATTTTCGTTCATCAAACCCGATTTCTGCAGCCAGGACTATGTGAAACAAACAGGATTTACCATTGTGGCTCGGAAGCCATCAAAGCAGTCGCAGCCTCGCTCGGTAATGGCTTAGCAAAAAAATAACCCTGACCGTATTCACAGCCGATCGACCTCAACTTAGCTAATTGTGCCGCCGTCTCCACACCCTCAGCAATCACATCCATGCCCAAAGCGTGAGCCAGCGCCACAATCGTCCGCACGATCGCCACATTCTCCCCCTCGCTTTCGAGCTCCATTCGCCCCACAAACGACTTATCAACCTTCAAAGTATCCGTAGGAAACCGACTCAAATAACTCAACGACGAATAACCAGTGCCAAAATCATCAATTCCCAACTTGACATTTAACGCTTTCATCTGCTTCAAAACCGCGATCGCCGACTCCACATCATCCATCACCACACTCTCAGTAATCTCCAACTTCAAACTCTCGGGACTCAAACCCGTTGTTTCCAAAATCACCTGAATGCGATCGACCAAATCCGGCTGGGAAAACTGCTTTCCCGACAAATTTACACTCATAATCAAAGGTTGAGCGAAATCAAACATTCCCTCCCAAAGCCCCAACTGCCGGCAAGCCTCCTCCAGCACCCACTCACCCAGCGGCACAATTGCCCCCGTTTCCTCAGCCACCGGAATAAACTTCATCGGCGGAATCAAACCCCGCAGCGGGTGTTGCCAGCGTACCAAAGCCTCAAACCCAATAATCCTCCCGCTTGCCAAAGATACAAACGGCTGGTAGTGCAGCAAAAACTCCTGACGCTTGAGGGCCATCCGCAAATCAGTTTCCAACTGCAACCTCTCCACCGCCAAAGCGTGCATCGAAGCATTAAACACCTGATACCTTCCCGTTCCCAAAGCCTTCGCCCGGTACATCGCCGTGTGGGCGTCCCGCAGCAAGTGTTCGGGCTGTTCGCTGACAGTAGCAGATTCGCCCCCCAGCGCAATCCCGATGCTGGCAGTCACAAACACCTCCTGCCCCTTCAACTCAAAAGGTACAATTAAAGCTTGGTGAATTCGATCGGCCAAATCCACAGCACTGTCAACATCAATATTCCTCACCAAAATCGCAAAATCGTCGCCCCCCACCCGCGCCACAGTATCCCCGGGGCCAATAATCGCCCTCAACCGCAGCACCACCGCCATCAGCAGTTCATCCCCCACCAAATGACCCAAAGAATCATTAATCACCTTAAACCTGTCTAAATCCAGAAACAGCACCGCAAACAGATAGCTGCGGCGGCCCCTAGTATTGGCGATCGCCCGCCCCAGGCAATCCACGAACAAATCCCGGTTGGGCAAACCCGTCAGAGAATCGTGGAAAGCATCGTAAAGCTTCCTGTAAGCGCTGACACCCACACCAGTCACCACCAAACCCAAAGTCGGCGACACCAGCGGCACCCACCCACCCCCAGTAAAAATCCCAAAACTAATCCCCAACAAACCCATCAACGCCGCACCCCCAGCCAATCCCGCCCTTGCAGGATGCTGAATCCGCCAAGCCAAAACCCCGCCAACCATCGCCCAAGCACCGTTCCACAAAATTTCCGCCCATTCCGGCCACACCCAAAAGAGCGATCGCCCATCCACAACCGCACTCAATATTTGGCTGAGCATTTGCGCGTGCACCAGCACCCCCGGCATTTTCGGACTTTGCTGCTGGGCGGGGCTGTAGGGCGTCAAAAACACATCTCTGGTACTGGGTGCCGTCGTCCCGATCAACACAATCTTGTCCTTAACCCAGCTTGGATCAATTTCTCCCTTCAATACCTGCCGGATACTGACTTGTCGCGCCACCTCCTTCCCAGACCGGTATTTGAGCAGAATTTGGTAGCCCTTGGCGTCGAGATTTGCATAGCCCCCGCTGTTAGCAGTCAAAGGCAGAAATTCTGCCTTTCCCCAGTTGATTTGGTGGGGATGAACACGGCTATTTTCCGGCTGCACTCTGTCTTTGAGATACAACAAAGCCACTTGCACAGAAAACGAGAAACCAGTATTCTTCTGTGCTTGGGAGACTGAAAGCAAATTGCGGCGCACAACGCCATCAGGATCGAGCACGAAGTCGTTAAAACCGAGCCGATCGGGCGGTATCCCAGGGGGCGCAGCCACTCCCTGACTTTCTGAATCGCTCAATTTATAGATCGCCACCACATTCGGTGCTTTCAGCCCGGCCAGCAATTCTTCGTGTCCCGGTGCTTGAGGCAAATCCCGGTACAAATCCAAACCGATGACTTTTGGCTGATACTTTTGCAGTTTTGCCAAGGTTTGGGCGATCGCACCGTCGGAAATCGGAAATCTCCCCAAAGCTTGAATATCGGCCTCAGAAATTCCCACTACCAGCAGTCGCGGATCGGGACCCGAATCTGGCTGCAAGCGCACTAACGAGTCAAAACTCCCCAATTCCAAGCTTTGCAGGCCTCCCAACTGCCGAACTCCCATATTCAGCAGAGTTACAGTCGCGCCCGCAAGCATTGCAGGCAAAATCCTGACCCGTCGGTTTTGATAACTCAGGTTGAGACCAGTTGCGACAGACATGACATATCGAAGATTTCGAGAGAATTTGGCAGTCACAGAAAAAATATGTCGGTGCAAATTAGCTTTGCACAAGTCTGTTCTTACAGAATTGAGCTTAATATGAGATTGAATGTAATTTTTTCAGACCTTGTGCCGCAACCGAGTTTCTTTAAGCTAATTACTCGATTTGGCCAAGTATTTCTCGAATGGGAACCGGGTTTTTGAAGATTTGCCGACAACTCCTGTCTTTCATTCCTTGTTTCCCCAAATTCGTACAAGCGTTAAAATTTAGTCGATCGAACTTTCAGGATATTTTTGAGATTATGGCGAATCAACTTCCGATTCCGGTGATTGTTAACGGTGCCGCAGGCAAAATGGGCCGCGAAGTAATTAAGGCGATCGCCCATGCTAGTGACATGACCTTATTTGGGGCTGTAGACCGCTCTCCTGAGTGCCTCAACGCCGATGCCGGCGAATTAGCAGGATGCGGCGCGTTAGAAGTTCCCATCACAGACGACTTGCAAGGAATGCTGGTATTAGCAGCTCAGGAAAAGCAGTTAGGGGTGATGGTAGATTTTACGCACCCTTCGTCTGTTTATGAAAACGTCCGATCGGCCATAGCTTACGGAGTTCGCCCAGTAGTCGGCACTACCGGATTGAGCAGCAAGCAAATTGAAAACTTAGCTCAATTCGCTGATAAAGCTAGCATTGGGTGTTTGATCGTACCCAATTTCTCGATCGGCATGGTTTTGCTCCAACAAGCCGCCGTCACGGCATCTCAGTATTTTGAACACGTAGAGATTATCGAGCTGCACCACAATCAAAAAGCCGACGCCCCCAGCGGTACGGCAATTCAAACTGCCCAAATGCTAGCAGAAATGGGAAAAACTTTCAATCCGCCAGAAGTTGAGGAAACCGAAAAATTAGCCGGAGCGCGAGGTTCAGTGGCGGATGAAGGGATTCGCATTCACAGCATCCGTTTACCCGGTTTAATTGCCCACCAAGAGGTAATTTTTGGCGGCGCCGGTCAAGTTTATACTTTACGACACGATACGAGCGATCGCGCTTGTTATATGCCAGGAGTCTTGCTGTCTGTACGCAAAGTCCTTGAATTGCGATCGCTCGTTTACGGCCTGGAAAAAATCTTGTAGTCATTAATCATTAGTCATTAGTCATTAGTAAGGTGGAATTAATCTAACTTCTAACTTTTGACTTCTAACTTCTGATTTTTGACTTCAACATCAATCCGTTAAATCTGTTAAATCCCTTAATCTAATCCGCTTCCGAACAGACAGCCGTTGCATCCCGTACATTGCTCGTTGCCGAACTTCCTATGCTAATTCCCTTAACCCGTGAAACATTTCAAGAACTAATTCCCGCCGTCGCCACGGGAGCGCAATACAAATATATCTGGGGAAAACCGCCCGATTTTTTGAGGCGAATGTTAATCTCGGCAGTCAGCGTAGTTTTCCTCCTGGTAGTTTACAACTTCGCCGGTTCCGATGTCGGGCCGCTAGTTTTAATCACCGGATTGATAGCTGGTTTGTACTGGCTGTGGGGACCTATTTTGTGGGCGAGTTTGCGGAATGCAGAATGCCGCAAATATCAATACTGCGGTTTTTGGCAAGGACGAGTTTTGGATATATATATTACAGATGAAATCACCAGTCAAGAAGAAACAGTCAATCAAAAAGGACAACTCGTAATAGTTGACAACCTAGAACCGCGAATTAATTTAGAAGTCGGCGACAAAACCGGATTTACTACTACACTTCGAGCTCCATTGCGGAAAGATCACCAAGGAATTGTCCCCGGCCAAGCTGCTTTAATGTTAATTATGTCAAATCAAGAAGATTTAGGCAGAATTGCCAAAGTTTCAGATATTTATATTCCCAGCCGTGACGTGTGGGTGAGCGACTATCCTTATTTACGCAGAGATTTGTTTGTCGAGGTGAGCCAGCAAATTAAAAAAGGCAGAAAAAAAGACCGCGATCGCACTAATCAAAGCAGAGATGTAAAAAGGCGATCGCCCGCTGATTATTAATAAATAAGCGCCACTTGTAAGAGCGATCGCAAGTTGAAACCGGGCAAAAACTTAATTTCTGCAGATGTCTAATAATAGTTAAGCGTCATTGCGAGATTTTCAAGAAATATTCCAATTTAGAGAAGTCGCTCCTAGAGCTTTTTCGTCATAAACACGCTATTCGGGTCATCAATGTATTCAGCGAAGGGGCCTCGGTACTTGAACCCATACCGTATATACAAGCCTCGTGCGGGGGCGAACTCAGGCAAAGCCCCTGTTTCCAAATTCAGGCAATCGTAAGCACGCCGTTCGGCTTCTTTGATGATGTGTTCAAGAATCTTCGAGGCGATACCTTTACGGCGGTGAGTCTTAGCGGTACGCATTGATTTGACTTCACCACTTCTTGAATCTAGTTCTTTCAGTGCTCCGCATCCGAGTAATTCATCACCCTCCCAAGCCGTCCAGAAAGTAATATCGGGCGATCGCAATGCTTCTAAATCAAGAGCATGAATGGTTTCAGGTGGTGTAATCTCCTTCATATTTTCGAGATGTTCGCGAAGAAAGTCAGCAATCTTTCTACCTCTGAGGTCATCTTCGCGAATTTGCAATCGACTCATTTCCTAAATTTGCTAGAGAATTCTACTCTATCAAGACTTACGAACTCCGACAAAGAAACCGGGTTTTTTACCGAATCTCTGGCTGCAACCCGTGTATTTTCGTCCATCAAACCCGGTTTCTGGACTCTCATGCGTCCAGGACTATCTATGATGGTTCACAGAATCCCGCGTTATAAAAAGTAACTTAATTTGTTCACAAAATTCCGAAAAAACCGATTGTGAAAGTAGAGGGTGCCGAAAGCGGGATCTAAAATCTAAAATCCCATGACTCATGACAATTAACTTATCGATCAACTGTTCCCCTCTTGGCCGTAAGCTTGCCACGCCAAATCCACCAGCCCGTTAACAATAGCCACAGCTACCACCGCAGAGCCCTTACGGCCCTCAATCCGAATGTGAGGAATCATCGAATCGTGCAGCCGCGACTTAGCCACGTCCACCCCTACAAACCCAGAAGGCGTCCCAATCACCAAAGCCGGCCGAATTTCCTCAGATTCAATCAAATCTACGATCGCCGACAAAGCAGTTTGAGCCTGGCCCACCACAAAAATCCCCTCAGGATAGCGTCTTGCCAAAGTTTCAATCCCCCAAGCCGCCCGCGTCCTTTCCTTTTGGGGGCGCGTCAAAGCCTCCATCGAACAGTAAACCGGATTCGCAAAGGTATTTTGAATTAGGGGCGTAATGCCCACCTGCACCATCGGCACATCTACCACGATCGTAGTCCGAGCAGCCAAAGCTGCCGCCCCAGCCTGCAAAGCCTGATCGGAAAAACTAATTAAAGACTTGTACTCAAAATCAGCAGTCGCATAAATCACGCGGCGGACTATTTCGTACTCCGCCGCTGAAAAACCGTGGTCGCCAATTTCGTTATCGATTAATCCCAGACTCTGGGCATCGCTTACGTGCCATTCCATTTGTTGGATAGCTGTCGCCTGTGAGTTGTCAGGTATCAGCTTACCAGCTTTTAGTCATTTGTTGACTGTTGACTGTTGACTGTTGACTGTTGACTGTTGACTGATGACTGGCAACTGCCAACTGACAACTGCCAACTGACAACTAAGTTTCCGACGACGAAGAAGATTTGCCCAACACCGGAGTCAGGAATGCCACCAAAGCTCCGATCGCAAAACCGGACACATTCCGAACCACAGGCAACCAGTCAGAAGTCCGAGTCACCACTGGCCCAAGCCCGAAAGCGAAAAACAGAATGCCCCACAGCGGCGAAAAAATCAGCGCCCACTGCCAAGCCACAACCTGTCCCGGCTTCCGAGGCTGAGCCGCAAACCCGCAGATGACGCCGCCAACCACCGACGTAATTAACGTCAGAACCCACTGTTCCCTCGGCAAACCGGGAACCACGCGGCATCCGCCCTGACGCAAACAGCCTTCTATAGACTCCAAAGATTCAATAATCGCTCGATCTTCGCCATTGTCCCGCACAAAAAATTGATTACCGTAGCGGGTTTGCAGTTCCACCCAAAAAGTGCGCGGCAGCAGCGGATACAGCGAGTCGCCCACATTAAAATTGAGCAAATTGCCCCCTCGGGGGTCAGCAACTAGCAACACACTCTTGTCATCTAGCCCCCAATAACTTTTGACAGCCAAACCGGGCGTGCGATCGTACTGAGTCAGCACTCGCAATTTCCAGCCGGTTTCGGCTTCAAAGGCGTTTAAATTTTTTGCCAAACTTTCTTCTTCAATATCCGTAAGGGCTTTAGCTAAATCAATGATCGGCGTCTGAGTTGACGGCAATAAATCTGGATTATTGAAAGCGTGGGCTACTGGTGCGATCGCCCACACGGACAAAGCCAGACAAAATGCGGCAACAGAGGCTAGAAATTTTCGCGGGAAAAGCTGTGACATAGGAACTTATAATCCGGTTCTTAATTGTGAATGCTAGCTGGCGGTCTTAACCAGAGGATAAGAGAAAACTCATATTTCTTTACAATTATTTACTTTACAGGACGCCGAGAGCAAGGGGAAGATTTCGGGCAAGGAAAGTTTTGAACAGTCAACCGTCAACAGTCAACCGTCAACAGTGAAATGACTAAAATTGAGATTTTGCCCCAACCCCCTCACAGAGACGCCGATCGCGATCGCTCACATTAGGATTAGTTCTCAGATAATCCCCCACCCAGTCGCAGCCCCTCACCAGCAAATCGTCAAGATCCAAATTCCATAAAATCACCCGATTATCCCGGCCTGCAGAAGCCAGAACCTTCCCATCCGGGCTAAAACTCACACTCATCACGCTATCCTTGTGACCCGTCAAAGTTTTCAGCAAAGTCCCGCTGCGACTCCAAAGCTTCACCTTATGATCGTAACTACCCGAAGCAACCAACAAACCATCCGGGCTAAAACCCACGCTAGTCACGCTGTCGCTAGAACCCTTCAGCAGCGTCGCCACCAAAGTCCCGTCTACCTTCCACAATTTCACCGAATTGTCGTAACCAGCCGAAGCCAGCATTTTGCCATCAGGGCTAAAAGCAACCCCCAACACAAAACTGTTGTGAGCTCCTTCAAAAGTTCTTAGCAAACGACCGTCCCGATTCCAGAGTTTGAGAGTACCGTCATCGCTTGCAGAAGCCAGCATCGAGCCGTCGGGACTGAAAGTCACCCCAGTCACCCAGCCTGTGTGTCCCGTCAAAGTCTTAATCAGCCTGCCGTTTCTAGTCCAGAGTTTCACAGTCTTATCCTTGCTCCCCGAAGCCAGAATCTCGCTGTCGGGGCTAAAACTCACGCTCATCACGCTGTCGGCGTGGCCGTCGAGAGTGAACAGCACAGAAGGCGAACACGGGAATAGCGGAGCCGAAGGACAAGGGAGAATATTATTCATGCCATCTTCTGTCAAACTCCAGACTTTCACCGTTTTGTCGTAACTCCCAGAAGCAAGTAGCTGGCCGTCGGGGCTGAAACTGACGCTGGCGACTCTCTGAGTGTGTCCTTCCAAGGTTTCCAGCAAAACCCCCGTGCGGCTCCAGAGTTTGATAGTTTTGTCCGTAGAAGCAGAGGCCAGCCTTTGGCCGTCGGGGCTAAAAGTAACGCCCTGCACCCGGTTTTGGTGTCCGTCGAGAGTTTTGAGCGGCACGTCATCGAGTCGCCACAGCCTGACAGTTTTGTCAAAACTTGCCGAAGCCAAGGTTTTGCCTTCCGGGCTAAAACTCACCTGAGTAACTCGATCGGCGTGTCCCTCAAAAGTTCTCAGTAAGCGACTCTCTGGTTTAATGTTGCTAGCATCGGTTGGGCGTTTGTCGCCAACACCAGCAAGACTCCAGAGTTTGACAGTCCCGTCTGCACTTCCAGAAGCAAGTGTTTGACCGTCGGGGGAGAAACTGACACCAAATACCCACTTGCTGTGTCCCCGCAAAGTTGTTAGCAGCTCACCTTTTTTTGCTTGTGTTGAATTTTCGGTTGGTGGGTGTTTGAGTGCAGCGATGCTCCAGATTTTCACTGTTTTATCTTCACCCGCACTGGCGATCGTCTCACCATCGGGGGAGAAACTGACGGTGTAAATTTTCGAGGGTTGTCGGTTTTCGCTGTGCCACAAATTAGCGATTAACCTGCCGTCAGAACTCCACAGTTTCACAGTACCGTCATGGCTCGCCACAGCAATTATTTTGCCGTCGCGGCTGAAGCTTAGCCAATTTACGGGAGCAAATTGTTCGATCGTTCTCAGCAGCGTGCCGTCGGTTTTCCAAAGTTTGATAGTTTTATCTGTAGAGCCACTGGCGATCGTTTGACCGTCAGGGCTAAAAGCAACGCTGGTAACGCTATTAGTATGCCCGTTGAAAGTTGCCAGCAAACTGCCGTCTGTTTGCCAAATTTTGACAGTTTTATCTAAACTTGCCGAGGCTATGGTTTTGTTGTCGGGACTGAACGCCACACAGGAGACGCTGTTAGTGTGGTCTTTGAAAGTTGCCAGCAAACTGCCGTCGCGCCGCCAAAGTTTGACTGTTTTATCTACACTGGAAGAAGCTATTGTTTCGCCGTCTGGACTGAAACTAAGACCCCAAACTACATCGCCGTGTCCTTCCAAGCGGTTGCGTTCTTTGACTCCATAAACTGCCTGCTGTAGAGCAGCAGAAATCAGAATTTCGGTGTCTTTGAGAGTATACATTTTTTGGGAGTGTTCGATCTGTTTCCACTTTTTGCCAGCTCTCAAACTTTCCATCATGGCGTCAAATTTGTTGTTTGAGAAATACAGTGCTTCCGAAGCCGCAGTCAGGGTACTGATTTCGGCACGCTGAGTTTGAGCGACAGCTAGCTGTTTTTGACCCACAGCCCGCCACCAAAAGTTGACGGCGGCGATGGTGGAACTGGTTAGCAGCATGACGCCGATCACTGCTACTCCTAGCAGTTGTTTGAGAAAAGTATTGGCTCGGTAGAGCTGTGCTTGACTCATTTTTTTGTCTGCTTCTGCTTTGTGCAGTCTGGCTTCTAAGCCGAATCTTTGGCGGATCGGTCGCACTAAATAGTCGTGTACCAATTGATAGCGGTCTTCGGGCGCTTCCCGTAGCAGAAATAGCAAACCGTGACCAACTAAAATGTCTAAAATTAAGTCGAGGTTGTCGGTTTTCTTTTGTCGGATTTCTGGGTCTTTTGTGAACTGTCGCTGTAGAGAAATTCTGTTTTTGCCGATCGCCGATAATTCGGTTTCGCGGGCATCGGCTGGCTGCGGACCTGTAACTAACGAGAGTTCGTGTTTGGTTTTTATCAGGCGAACGCCTCTTTCATCTGTCAGGGAAAACAAGATTTTCCAAGCTGCGTCTTCGTTAACCAGGCCACAGTCAGAGATGACTCTTTCGAGCGATCGTTTCACTAATTCCGCTTTGGGATTGTCCCCCAATTGCTGGTATTGTGCTAGACTCGTAATACCTTCTTCTTGCAGTTGCGCTCCTACTACCTGCAATTCGATCGGTCGCACTTCTTGCAGTTCGTCTGCTAAATCTTCTACGAAGGCATCGATCAGTGCCGGCTCTAAATAAAATTCCGCCCGTTCTGTTAAGTGTCCGATGACAGCCCGCGCGTCTTTGATAGAAAAACTCCGCAGTTGATAGCGGATGCTTTTGTCGAGAATATTATTGTTAATAGCGTCAAGATTTGGGAAGCGATCGCAATCTAGTAAGTAGTGCAAATAATCTTCCCGCAAGCAGAGAATTATCTTGACATAAGGCAAATTCAAAAACAAACCCAAAAAATTATAAAAAAGTTGTCTTTGTTCCACTGAAGTCGAAACAAAGAAAAACTCTTCAAATTGATCGAAAATCAGCACAGTTAACAAATTATTTGTGGCATTTTCGCGCAACTGATCTATAATAAAAGAAGAAACTTCCGAGCTGCGAGCAGGAATAACCGAGCAACTTTTTTTGTGGATTCCGTGTAGTCCTTTCGAGATTAATTTACTTTCCTCTTCGGCTTGTTTGTCGTACAGTGCGCTGTTCAAAGCATTTTCTAACTCCACCAGCCAGTCGGTGTAAACTTTGACTACTACTGGCAATGTATCGCGCGCGCCCGGAGTAATGTTTTTCAAAGCTGGTACTAAGCCAGCATTGACTAGAGAACTTTTCCCGACTCCGCTGGGCCCGTGAATAATAGTTAATTTATGGTCGTCCCTGCTAATTCTTTCTAGCAAGCTATTGATATCTGTTTGGCGCGAGTAAGCTGTCATTTCCGCTGCGATGGCAGCTTGGTTTTGAGCTGAGGGGCCTGAAGGATTGACCGCTTGGCGCTGCTGCTGCAATTGGCTGGCTCCGATAAAAGCTCTAAATCCGTATTGATATTCGATCGAACGCTGGGTTTTTTTAATCCGAAACGCTTTAAGATACTCTCCCTGCTCGAAATAAACCGCTTGCAATTCCGTCAAAATATCGATGTAAAGTCGGGGGTCGTACTTCGGCTCGCTTTGAGATTGAGCCAACTCCAAAGAATGAACCGCCGCTTCCCACTGCCCTAGCTGTCGCAAACTTCGCGCTAAAAGTAAAAGATACGAACTCCTGTCGGATTTAGGATGTTGGATTTTAGATTTGGGTTCGTTACTTAACTCGTTAGGGCCCACCAATTCTGGATAATTTCCCTCAAACCCCAATCTCAAATCTTCAATCAGCAATCTCAAATCATGAGGCGTTTGATCCAAAATCGCCAAAGCTAACTCAGCTAGCTGGCGGGCTTGACTCCACCTCGACTGTTGCAGGGCAACTTCAGCCAAAAAGCCGTAATCTTGAGCTAGTTGGCTGGGAGTACCGTAAGTGAAGTGCAACTGCAAAGAATTTTCAGCTAATGCTTGCAACTCTCCCCAAGCTTTCAGGCGCTGCAGCACTTCTCCGAGGTGTGCTGTCACCTCAGCTACCAATTCCGGGCGTGAGGCAAGGGAGAAAGCGTTTCTAGATTGTTCCAGGCTAATCCAAGCTTGTTCCCAGTGCTGGCGGTTGGCTACCGGGTTTCTGGCTGCTTGCAAGCGGTGACACAGGGCTATGTGAAACAGCACTATGCCTTCTCTCTCTAAAAATAAAATTTTGGGGACAGGATTCGACAAGGAGGAGAAGGTTTCTGGGTTTTCGGAATGTTCCAAGTTTGCCAGTTGCCAGTTGCCCGTTTTCTGCTGCCAAAATACTAAACTTTCTTGGTAGTGAATTAAGGCAGTTTCGGTTTGGTCGCTGACATAGTAATCTCGACCGAGAACGAATTGCAGGCTGGCTTTGAGGGCGGGTTCTAATTCTTCACCGCGATTTTGTAAATCTCTTAAAGCTAATTCTAGTTCTCGGCGTGGCAAAGAGCCGATCGCCAAATCGAAGGTATTGCCGGGACTCAATGGCGAATAGGAGTGGGCATCTGATTGTCGTCGGTTTTGGGGCCCTGAGTTAAAAGTTAGAAAGCGTTCTCCAGGGCTGATTTCGCGCTCCAGGCCGCGTTTTTCGCACGGGGTTTCGCAGGCCTCACAATTAGCTATGGTGCTGACGTTGCTGCTGGCGAGTTCTTGATTGAGTTCGCCTATTTTAAATATAGTATCGGCCCGCCTAGCGAGGAAATTAATTAATTCGTCAACGCCCATTTCAAATTTAATTGTAGCGGCCGCCCAACTTTTGAAATCCGGGGCCAGACGAATCATTTTGGTCACGATGTCATCTGTTACCCACAAAATCACCGGGCAGGAAAAATTTTTGCGAAATTCGTCTCGCACTTGATTGGTAGAAGCCATCAGTTCGTCGATCGCTACTACTGTTTCTAAACCGAATACCATCAAAGCCGAGGCAGAAACCACAGGCGAGTACCCCTCCTGCAAAGTGCTTGCCTGCAGAGTAGTGTAAAGGGTTTTGACTGAAGCTGGCAGGACGAGATCTTGAATTGGAACTGGGGAGACTTCTCGCAGCCGCTGCGCTATTTGCTGCCGCAACTGCTCGTAGTTGCAGCGCACCAAAATCAGCGAGAATTGCTGTTGAGACATTGTAATGGATCTGACCAGAGTTTTGAGCGATCGCTCGTTGTAGTTGGCAGTTTCTTGTTCCTTAATTAGATCGGTCATGCGTGCACCTCTTTTGCATAAATCAATTACCTAACGCTCACCAATCGTGACTAAAAGCGTATCTACTTAGAGATAACCGTCTCTGTTTGATGCTTTATCTCTGTAGAAATACGTAGTTTTCCGTACTTCTCCTTTTAATACTTACATAGTTATTAGCTCCAATGTAAAGATATCATACCGCTCAATCTCAGAGAATGCTAGACTTCCCCGTCAAATTTTAAGCCCAGCTAATATTTTTTTATTCTGCTCTATATAAATGACTACAGATCGTAAATAGCCAACCCCTAAATTTAAGATAATACCGACGACTAGCTATTAGTAAACAACTGCGATCTATCTGTAGCAGGCATTTAACACACCAGCAAAAAAAATTGTCGTCCGGGATGGGATTATGGGAAATTAACAGCAACAGGTAAGAACAGACATAGGGGGTCTGGCATTGCAGATATGAGAGTTGAGAGTGGGGAAAGTCCTTGGTGGTGGCAAAGTTTTACGCAACAATAACATTCACCGCATATAGCCAGCATTCAACAGAAATCAGCCAGCGGCAAAAACCGCTGACTGATTTTTGTATGGGATTGTTTGAGTGCGGAGTTTTGAGCGGTGAATTTTAAGTTAAATAGTTTCTATCTCGCTCATGGGTAAGGGTTATTAGAGTCGGGAAGCAATCTCAAAAATCCCAACTATTTTGGCTCAATGCCCTGCCGCCACTCCTTATATTTTCTGGTTTCTGCTAGGGCTGGATTGATGCCAAACCAGCGACCTTCTTGATCGCGGTATTCAAAGACAAACATACTTCGCAACAAGATTTGAGACTCTTCTTCGCCAGTTACACTTTGTCGGGTGACGACTTGAAACAGCAATTCCCATTCCATGTCATTGATGGCTCCCAAAAGGTCATCGCGATATTCTTGAATGACGCTTTCGAGGCATTCGCGAGAGAAGGGAGGGTCTTCGTGCTGCAAACAGCTATACAAAAGCATCAGTAGATTGCGAACGTGACCGCCACTAATCCGGCAAAGCCGATCTAAAGTTTCGGGAGAGTCAAACACCTGGGAAATCAAATCGATGCGTTGATGGGGAGCAACTTTCGGGAAAGCTCTAGCTAATACTAGCTGCCGCAGCAGTGCCATTCCTTCAATGTGGTCGTCGCCCGATCGCATTTGCACCGGTACCATCGGCATCACCTTGGGTTTGACTCCAAATCGACTGGCGAGGCGACCGAAGTCGTTGGAAAAAATCAAAGTCAGGGGAATCGTGTAGACAACATGGCAATTAAGTTTTTTCAACTGTTCGCCGCGGTCTAAAAACAGATATTCTGGCTGGGTGCGTCCGCTGGGTTTGAGGGAGGCATCGAGGCGATCGAGGTTGTCAACGATGACTGCGAGCCCTTTTTTGCCTTGGTGCTTGAGTTCAGCGTTAGCTTTGTTGAGGAGTTCTTCGTTGATCGACTGCAAGATGCTGTTGGTGCGGGGTTCGAGATATTGCCTGAGTTGCGATCGCAGTTTGGGAGAGTCTTTAGTTTTAGCAGTCACTCTAGCAATGCCTACAGATAACTCGGCTTCCGCTGACAAATCTATGGGAGTCTGCAAAAATTCTGCCACTTCTGCAAACAGATTGGTAAAATAGCTCGGTCTGAGTTTGATTTTAGCGGATTCCATAGTTTCGCTGACTTGGCGCGCAATGCTCAGCAAAATATCGCTGATGTCTACATCACCCATGTCTAAGTCTTGGGAAGACTCGAAGTAGACGACGCAAAAACCCTCTTGCTCTAACTCAGCTTTTAGTCGAAACAATTCCGTAGATTTGCCACACCCGATATGTCCTGTAAATAGCTGACAGGTTGGCTCGTTGGGGGAGATGCGGGTAATGGTTCGCTGTAAAGATTCAATGATTTTGCCGCCACGCACGGAACCAAAATCAATGTAGTATTGATAATCCCCTGGGTCTCCCGCAACAAGGGTCTTGCTGGGGTTGCAGGCTTTATAGAATCTGTCTAATTCGAGTGCGATCACAATGGAAGCCGAATAAAAGTTAAAAAAGTTAATCGAAAGTCTAAACTTTCTTTAGTTGAGTTTAGTTTGATTTGTAACCTTTTGCCCTGTGGGGTAATGCCCTAAATACCCAAAGAACCTTGAGCTGGTAAGGGGTTTTTCCGGCGCTGGAATTGGGAATTTTTAATTAATAATTTTTTATTACTTAGGGCGATCAGTGATATTACTGATATTGGCAGGAGTCTGGGTAAATTTGCGGAGATCTGGTTAAATGGTAGGGGAAAACAGGGTTCAAGAGAGAGATTAAACAGTTTTGAATTTGTGCTAATCCTTAATTACTATATTGTCAAGACGTAGATGGCTAGTTTTGGAGCGGTTTCTCAAACAGAGTTAGGGCGCAGGCGCCAAAAGTTGCGGCAGCAGAGGCGCGCTCGATTGGTGGCTGTTGTGTGGCAAATGCTGGCAGCGAGCGCAATGGCTGGAGGTTTGGTGTGGTGGATTGCTCAGCCGGCTTGGTTGATTGCCCGATCGGAACAAGTGAACGTGGAGGGCAATCAATGGCTGTCGGATAAGGCGGTGCGGTCTTTAGTGCGGCTGTCTTACCCGCAGTCGCTGTGGGGGATTCAACCGCAGGCCCTGGCCGAAAAGCTGGAGTCAACAGGGCCGATCGCCAAAGCGAAGGTGACTCGTAACTTGTTTCCGCCGAGTTTGACTGTAGAAGTGGCAGAACGCCTGCCGGTGGCAGTGGCGCAGCCGACGGCGGTGTTGAGATCGAACAGTGAGAAGGAAAAAGTGGGGTGGCTGGACGCTCGCGGAGGTTGGATGCCGTCGGATAGTTATACTGCTGTACGATCGCACAATAGTTCGATCGGGCCCGGCAGCATTCCGGGAACGCAGCCTCAGCGTTCTTTGCCCACTTTAAAAGTCATCGGGCCTTTGGAACAGTATCGCGCCTATTGGCCGAAGTTTTACCAAGGACTCAGCGGCTTGACGGTGAAAGTGTTTGAGATTAATTGGCAAAACCCGAACAACTTGATCTTGAAAACAGAGATCGGTACCGTACACTTAGGGCCGTACAGTTCCAGGACTGCGGAGCAACTTAAGGTTTTAGACCGAATGCGACAATTGCCAAAACAGATAGATTCAAGCAAAATAGCCTACATTGACTTGAAAAATCCTGCTTCGCCGATCGTCCATTTGCCAGAACTCCCCCCCAGTTTGGAGAGTTCCACCCCCGCACCCACTGGCGCCCAGAATTGATTCTGTGTCAACAGAAGGTAGAAGCTATCGATCGATAGGCCGGGCTTGCAATCAGCACAGTTTTTGGATAGCGCCCCGCGTCTGGGGCTAGTATCCATTTTTTTTCCTTCTGCCTTGCTTACAACTGCCTTAATCCGGTCAAGTACCTGGATGGCGTCAAGCGAGGTCTGGGCTAGCGAGGTCGGCCAAATCCGAGATTGCTAACATTAAGCATCGACCAGTGTTAGTTTTTCGCGCAACTTAGCCTATAGTTGATTGTGAATTGGCGTTTAGTTAACAAGCTGTAATCTACTATCCCCGACTCTAATGAAGCTTAATAATAGACAGGGGTCTGACCAAGACAGTCCCCCTTCGGAAGAAGTAAAAAATTTTCCGGTGGCTGCAGATTCCGCCAATCCCTTTAGACGCAAGTCTGGTTATGTAAATGTAGATAGTATTGATATCGATCCTATGGTCAATCCCAAAGACATAATGCCCAGCAGCGCTGCCAAAATCAAAGTAATTGGCGTCGGCGGTGGTGGGGGCAACGCCGTTAACCGGATGATTGCTAGCGAGGTTTCTGGTGTCGAGTTTTGGTGTGTGAATACGGATTCCCAAGCTCTAGTTCTCTCAAATGCTCCGAAACGCTTGCAAGTCGGACAGAAGTTGACGCGCGGTTTGGGGGCGGGGGGCAATCCGGCGATCGGTCAAAAGGCTGCGGAGGAATCTCGCGACGAGGTTGCTAATGCTTTGAATCACGCGGATTTGGTATTTATCACGGCCGGCATGGGCGGCGGTACGGGCACGGGCGCGGCTCCGATCGTGGCTGAGGTTGCTAAGGAAATGGGCGCCTTGACTGTGGGCATAGTGACGCGGCCTTTTACGTTTGAGGGACGGCGGCGCACCAGCCAAGCTGAAGAAGGGATTGCGGCTTTGCAAACCCGGGTGGATACGCTGATCGTAATTCCTAACGACAAGCTGCTGTCTGTGATTTCCGAACAAATGCCGGTACAAGAGGCTTTTCGAGTTGCTGACGATATCCTGCGCCAAGGGGTTCAGGGTATTTCTGACATTATTACTATTCCCGGTTTGGTGAATGTTGACTTTGCTGACGTGCGGGCAGTAATGGCTGATGCGGGTTCGGCTTTGATGGGCATCGGCGTGGGTTCTGGCAAGTCGCGGGCTAGGGAGGCTGCGATGCAGGCTATTTCTTCGCCTCTGCTGGAAGCTTCGTCTATTGAGGGCGCTAGAGGTGTGGTGTTTAACATCACTGGCGGTACTGACATGACGCTGCACGAGGTGAATGCGGCGGCTGAGACGATTTACGAGGTTGTCGATCCGAATGCCAATATTATTTTTGGAGCGGTGATTGACGAGCGGCTTCAGGGCGAAATTAAGATTACTGTGATCGCTACTGGTTTTTCGGGGGAAGTTCCGTCGCCTCCGACTCCGGGGCGGACGCAAAATGTTAATGCTCCTTGGCGGGCTGCAACTGTGCCGACGACTCCGGCTCAACAGACGCCCGATCCGAAAGCGAAACCGCCGCAGGATTTGGGATTGGATATTCCTGAGTTTTTGCGTAACCGTCGCCCGCCAAGATGATTTTAGATTTTCGATTTTAGATTTTAGATTTGGGATTTGGGATTTTGGATTGAATCTCCAATCTCCAATCTCCAATCTAGAAAATCGAAAATCTCCAATCGAAAATCTAAAATCTAAATTCTAAAATTTCTAGGGTTTGGCCTGGTTCGGGTTCGAGGAGTTGGGTGGAGAGGCCGGATTTTGCTAGCAAATCGCGAAATTCGGGGATGCTGCCGACCGATCGCACTAACATTGGTAAAATGCCTGTGGCTCGGATGTCTCCCGCCGCTGTAGGCAGGAAAAACCGAGGTTTCAGTGTTTGGGCGAGGCCGAGGGCTTGTTTTGGGCCTATGATGACTTGTCCGAGGAAGGGGAAGATTTGACCGATGACTGGGGCGATAGCTACGTCTACTGTGTCTATTTTCTGTTTGACTTTTTCTAATGGTGGCAGGTGCGGTTCGTAATAAAGTGTCTCGCCGCTGCTTAAATCTTTGAGCAAATAGCCGTTTTCTTCTTGTCCCGGCCCGATTTCGGCTCCGGGTACGGCAGTAATTTGTAACTTTTCTTTAAAATTTAACTCTTGCCAATTTGCTAAAGATGTGATATTAGTGTAGCCTAAACTGCTGAGGACTTTGGCGGCGGTGGGTGAGGCGATCGCGGGAATTGTGCGATCGAGCTGTTCGAGTGTTGGTCTGTGACAGTGGTCGTCTACTCCTTGGGAAATCAGGATGAGGTCGATCGGCGGTAAGCTGCTGGGAGTGAAGAATCCGGGGGTGTTGTGGTAGGCGGTGTACAGCCAGGGTTGACCGTAAAATACGAGCGGATCGACCAGCCAAGGATCGACGAGGATGGTTTGGCCTGCGATGTGGAAGATCCAAGAGTTGAGGTCGATTCGGGTGAGTTTCACAGTTGTTTGCAATAATTCTTTACATTTCTTTTAATCATAGCTAATTTTGTTGGGGAAGTTTTAACCGCAGATGAGGGCGGATGAGCGCTGATGAACGCGGATAAGATGGGATTTTGTAACCGCAGATGAGGGCGGATGAGCGCTGATGAACGCGGATAAGATGGGATTATCTGCGTTTGTTTGCGTTTATCTGCGGTTGAAAAAAGATGATTAAATCGAAGATTCCTGTGGCTTTGACTGTGGCTGGTTCCGATAGCGGCGGCGGGGCCGGAATTCAGGCGGATTTGCGGACTTTTGCGTTTCACTGCGTGCACGGTACGAGTGCTTTGACTTGCGTGACGGCTCAAAATACTTTGGGGGTGACGCGGGTGGATGCTTTGCCGGCTGAGGCTGTGGCCGCTCAAATTGAGGCGGTGGTTGGGGATATTGGGGTGGATGCTGTGAAGACTGGGATGCTGCTGAATCGGGAAATTATGGCGGCGGTGGCTTCACAGGTTGAGGCTTTGGGAATAGGGAATTTGGTTGTCGATCCGGTGATGGTTTCACGATCGGGCGATCGATTGATTGATGACGGGGCGATCGCGTTTTTGCGGGATGTTTTGATTCCTTTGGCTGCTGTCGTGACTCCCAATCGGTTTGAGGCTCAGATTTTGAGCGGTTTAGAGATTGTTTCTCTAGACGATATGCGATCGGCGGCGCAGCAGATTTACCGTTTGGGTGCGAAAGCTGTTTTGGTGAAAGGCGGCGGGATGGCGGGAGATTTGCGGGGAATTGATGTTTGGTTTGACGGTACGCGGTTGGATGTGTTGAAGACTGAGACTGTTGATACTGGGAATACTCACGGGACTGGTTGTACTTTGAGTGCTGCGATCGCTGCTAATTTGGCTTTGGGTAAAGATTTGTTTACAGCGGTGACATTGGCTAAGGATTATGTGACTACTGCTCTCAAATATGCTTTGGATATTGGGGAAGGTCAAGGGCCAGTAGGTCATTTTTTCCCGCTTTTACTGAAGTAAATTGTGAACTCATCCCTTCTCTTCCCTTCTTCCTTCGCGTCCTTTGCGCCTTCGCGGTTCGTTTAATTTCTTAATTTTTCAGGCGATAAAGCGATCGCCACCAAGTCTTCGATTTTCTTAATATTCGGAGCGCCGGCTAAATAACCAATCCCTCGGTGCAAGTGCAGGCGAAATTGTTTGGCTAGAGTTTCTTTTTCTGTGCCTAAATTGTCTTGGTGACACCGCTGCTTGAGGGCAATTATCAAGATATCGGCCATGTCGCCGCCGAAGACATCCCAGCTTAATTCGACGTTGCTGTCGCTGGGAATTGGTACTGGGGATGGGATGCTGGGTTCGGCGAGCGATCGGCAAAATCCCCACCTGCATAGAATATTCCACTGATCGATTTTGGTCGATCGTTTCAGTTTTGATAGTTGGTCTTTGCCTGTTTGGGAGAGGCGGATGCGATCGACTGGTGGTTCCATAGGTTTAAGATTTTTTGGTATATTCTAAAAAGTGTTAATGTTGGGGAAGCAACGCCTCTAGATAACTAGAAATAATTAACATTTTTTTACACGGCGCGACTTGATTAAATCGGTTTTTTTTGGTAGTGTGATTGTAGTAGGATTTATCCTTAATAATGGGATGGTGGCAAAAATAAAATTTTCGCAACCATCCCATTATCCTATATATACTACCGCAACTCCCCAGCAAAGTCAAGGGGGTTGCGGCTATTTTTTAGCGCGAATTTTTATTCCCAGAAGTAACCTTTTTCGACGGTGGTTTGGTGTTTGGCGGAGTCGTATTTGAGGAGGTAGCTGTGGGCGATCGCCTCTAATTCTTGGAGTTTTTCGTATTCTACTTTTCTAATTTCGGTGTCGGTAGAAAGCAGGATCACTTGGTGGCTGGCCGAGGGGAAATAGCGTTCGACTAGGTGGTTTCTGTGGGAGGAGTCGAGGCGGCCCAAGGGAGTGTCGATCGCGACTGGTAATTGTCTCCCGGATACTCTAGCTAATCCCCACAAAAAGGCGATCGCCAGCAATTGTTTTTCCCCGGCTGAAAGTCGGTGTTTGGGTACCGGTTTGCCTTCTGGATCGTAAATGGAGAGGCTAAATGTTTGAGTGTCGATCGCAACTCTGTGCACGAGGTCGGTTTTGTGCAACAGGTAGCGGAAACAGTCGGTAATTTCTATTTCGAGTTTGTTGAGTTTTTTGAGGGTGAGTTTTTCTTTAAAGAGTTTCAGGGTAGCTTGGGCTTTGGCGATCGAAGCGATGACGTGTTGGCTGTTTCTGATGGTGATGTATTCGCTGCTGTAGTTTTCTAGTTCTTTTTGGTTTTTGGCTAATTCTCTCTCTAATTCATCGACGCGGCGGTTGGCTGATTCGCAGGCTGCGGCTGCGATAGCGACTGCTTTTTGGGCTTTCCTGACTTCTTCTTCTAGTTTTTCGTATGCTTCGGG
>JACJNV010000235.1 GCA_014695175.1 Microcoleus sp. FACHB-DQ6
GCTGATGCGGTTGCTACGGCAGCGGCGGTTAAAAGTGGTAAGATTACAGCGACAGCGGTTGTGACTGCGGCATTAGAACGAATTGCCGATCGAGATAACGTCCTCAATTGCTTTACTGCAATCACCGCCTCAAGCGCACTCGCAGCAGCCGAAAATATAGATAATTCGATCGCAAATAACGAAAACCCAGGCCCTTTAGCAGGCGTTCCCTTCGCAGCCAAAAACCTGTTCGACATCGGCGGAATTACTACCCTAGCTGGGTCAAAAATCAACGCTGACAATCCTCCGGCTACCCAGGACGCGGCCGTGGTCGCCCGACTCAGAGAAGCCGGTGCAATCCTCGTAGGTACTCTCAACATGGATGAGTACGCCTACGGTTTCGTCACGGAAAACAGCCACTACGGGCCGACTCGCAATCCCCGCGATACTACGCGCATCGCTGGCGGTTCCAGCGGCGGTTCCGCAGCAGCAGTCGCCGCCGGTTTTGTACCCATCACCCTCGGTTCTGATACTAACGGTTCCATCCGCGTACCGGCTGCTTTGTGCGGTGTCTTTGCGTTTAAGCCTACTTACGGCCGTTTGTCCAGGGCTGGCGCTTATTTATTTTCGGGTAGTTTGGATTGTGTGGGGCCGTTTGGGCGATCGATCAGAGATATGGCGCTGCTGTACGATATCCTGCAAGGCCCTGATTCTCGTGACCCAGTTTGCACTCAACGCCCGCCAGAACTTTGTTCGCCGCAGTTAAATCAAGGTATCGAAGGATTGCGAATTGCTGTTGCTGACGGCTATTTCGCCACAGGGGCCGAAGCGGAAGCAATGGATGCTGTAGAAATAGTTGCTAAAGCCTTGACAAATGTATTGGATTGTGGTAAAAGCACAGAAAAAACAACAAACCCCCCAAAAATAGGGGGGCTTGCAACTGTCACCATACCGGAATCCGATCGCGCCAGGGCTGCGGCATTTATCATTACCGCTTGCGAGGGGGGGAACTTGCATTTAGACAATTTGCGATCGCGCCCTCAAGACTTCGATCCTGCTACGCGCGATCGCTTTTTAGCGGGAACCCTGATCCCTGCGACTTGGTACTTGCAAGCGCAGAGATTCAGACACTGGTACCGCGATCGAATTCGCGAAATATTCCAACAAACAGACATCATCCTCGCACCCGCAACCCCGATAGCTGCCCCTGAAATTGGCGTCGAGAAAATGGTAATAGCCGGACAAGAAATCTTAGTGCGTCCCAATCTCGGACTGTTCACCCAACCCCTATCATTTATTGGCTTGCCCGTTCTTTGCGTGCCCGTACAGCGGCCCGGCGCTTTGCCCTTGGGGGTACAAATTATTGGTGCTCCCTACAGCGAAGCGGTGATTCTCCGAGTCGCTGCGGTACTAGAATCGCAAGGCATTATATCTGCCGAATCAATTTAGTGCTAATAATTCTAGGGTTTGTTGTTGCGGTGAAAGCGTCTCTTAGTCCTTCTGGCAATAGCTTTGCGCTTCTGCTTTTCCAACGGGGTTTCAAAGTGGCGGTGCTTTCTCATGTCGGGGAAAATACCCGCTTTAGAAACTTGTCGCTTAAACCGTCGCAGGGCTGACTCAATCCCTTCATTTTCGCCTATTACAACTTGGGTCATTATTTCTCCTTTTGTTCGTTAGATCAAGTTTTATCATATCAAGGTTTTTGGCCGCGCGACCTGTTGAAGGTCGGGCGATCGCCAAAAACCCCAAAATTATAGCAAATCCGCTGCCATTACCGCTCTTGATTATTTAGTCCGCGCAGCCGGACTTTGTATGTGAAGGCGCGAATTATACTCGCGCGGTTGAATCGGTTTGGGCTACCAACTGATTTTCCTGCCGCAGGTAAGCTTGAATAAACGGTTCTAATTCGCCGTTCATCACATCTTCGATGGCGGTTGTTTCCACCCCAGTACGCAAATCCTTGACCATTTGGTATGGGTGAAAAACATAATTGCGAATTTGGTTGCCCCAAGCCGCCTCTACCATGTCGCCGCGAATCTCGGCAATTTCCGAAGCCCGCTGTTCCTTAGCAACCACCAACAGCCTAGCCTTGAGTAATGCCAAAGCTTTTTCCTTATTTTGCAACTGACTGCGTTCTTCGGTACAGCGCACGGCCAAACCACTAGGAATGTGAACGATGCGGACTGCGGTTTCTACCTTGTTAACATTTTGCCCGCCCTTGCCGCCAGCGCGGGAAGTCGTGATTTCCAAATCTTTTTCTGGAATGTCCAACTTGACGGATCGATCGAGAATTGGCATCACTTCGACGCCTGCAAAACTGGTTTGACGCTTGTCGTTAGCATTAAAAGGCGAAATTCTGACCAAGCGGTGAGTGCCTTTTTCCGATCGCATATAACCGTAAGCGTAACGGCCGACAATTTCCAAAGAAGCCGATTTAACACCTGCTTCCTCTCCCTCGGAAATTTCCATTAAATGTACTTTGTAACCCTGACTTTCCCCCCAGCGGGTGTACATCCGCAGCAGCATTTCGGCCCAATCTTGAGCATCAGTGCCGCCGGCCCCGGCGTTAATCGTCAAAACAGCGCCGCCTTCGTCGTAGGGTCCCGATAGTAATTGTTGCAGTTCCCACTGGTCGAGTTCGCGGGTTAACTGAGAAAGACTCGATGAGGCTTCTTGGAACAGGGACTCGTCGGCTTCTAACTCCAGCAGTTCTAAAATAGCTTTAGCATCTTCCAAGCTCGTTTGCCAGCCGCGATATTGGTCTAAATGAGATTTTAAGTCATTAAGTTCTTGGAGGGTTTCTTGAGCTCGATCTTGGTCGTCCCAAAATGCTGGTTGGGCGCAGATTTGCTCTAAGTCTTGAATTTTGGCTGTGAGTGCGGGGATGTCAAAGATAGTCCTGGGTTGTACCCAGTCGATCGGACAAAGTTGCGATATTGTGTTTGATGTCTAGAACTTCCACTGTGAGTTCTCCTAGTTGTGGGCTGTATTTTTGAGTTTAGCTGAAATGTTGCTCTAAATGTGCAAATCAATTTTTCAGTAGCACACCAGCTTTGATAAATGAGTCAAGTTTGCCGTTGAGCACCTCGGCGACGGCTGTTGTTTGGATTCCTGTACGGAGATCCAAAACTTTGCCCTGGTTCGGGCTGTAGCTGTCAAATTGATATTCCCGAATTGGTTGGTTAAGGACTGTTTTTAGGCGATCGCACTGAATGTCTGCAAGCTGTGGAACTCCTTGCCTTTGCATAATAGCAAACAGTTTGCTGGTGAGAAGCGCCAAAGCCCTTTCTCTATTTTGCAATCGACTCCGCTCCTCCCCAGATATTGCAGAAATACCAGTAGGAACATGAACAATCCTCACCAAAGTTCGGATTACACACCTCACGTAGGGAGGAGGCAAGATTATTAATTCTAAATCCTGCTTTGGAATCTCCAGTTCCACATACATTGGCACAACTTCCACCGTCACTGAACTCGCCTGCTTCCTGGTAATATTAAAAGGCGATGTACGTTTCAGTAGATGCACTCCGGTTTCTGACTTTAGATAGCCGTAAGCGTAACGTCCGTCTATTGCCAAAGTTAGAGAATTAACTCCTCCTATTTCCAAAATTGCAGAATTAATTTCTACATACTCCAATAGGGAATCTTCAACTAATCTAACTCTATAGCCTCGGTTTTGTCCCCAATGAGCATACATTCTCAGCAACATTTGTGCCCAGTCTAGAGCATCTAAATCATCTATTGCTGCATTAATTATCAGGTAGGCTCCATTTTTGTCGCAATGCCCGCTCAAGGATTGCTCTAATTCACACTCTTCGAGAGAGCAGTTAAGTTGAGCTAAATTAGTTTGAAGTTCTTGCTCTAATTCCTCGTCTGCTTGAAATTCGAGTAACTCCAGTGCTGCTGTAGCATCTGCCAAAATTGTTTGGCACTGGTTGAGTTTTGCCTGGTAGGATTGGAGTGCGTCTAGTTCTTGGAGTAGCCGTTCGCCTGTATTGATCCTGTTGCCCGATTTCGGCTGTGCTGCTAGCTGTTGTAACTTTTGGCTCTCGGCGGTTAATGCTGAGCTAAAGATAGTCTTGTAGACTGGTTAAGCGATCGGATAAAGTTTCGATATGGTGTTTGAGGTCTAGAACTTCCATGGCTAGTTCTCCGGCGTTGTGGGCTGTATTTTTGAGTTTAGCAGAAATTTCGAGATTTCAGCAATTAATCCGTGTATCCGCGTCCAAATCCGTGTTCTTCCTTCTTATATATACTGCGAACCTGTAGAATTGAAAGTTTTACCGCATTCGTGAGCGCATACGTCCAACCTTTTAGAACAGGAAAAACTTTTTGTGAGGTCTTCGCGAAACCAATCTCTGGCGATCGCCTCTTTCACCGATTGAGTTCTGAGAGAATTAAAACCATTTCCGTACTTTTCCATTAAAGCCAGCATTTGCGGTCTGTAAGTGTGGTTATAAACAGCGTATTTAGTATGGCTTACCCAACAGCAAGGCCAGAGTTCCGCTTCAAAACTGATGAAAATCTCTTTGGTGGCTTGAGTTTGACAGCTAATTTCTACATTGCGGTAGTAATTGTTTAGGCTACCAAATGTTTCTACAGCTTGGATAAATTGGTCTACCTGGGGATTTTTATATTGTTCCAACGATGGGGGTTGGAGTTCTTGGCTGGCTGGCTGTGATGGGACAGAATGATTTGGTTCTGGTGCTTGAGAGGTTTCGATAGCTATAGCTTGATACCAAGCATAATTTGCTTTTTCTGGTTGCCCCAACTGCGTCAACACTTTAGCTAAATTGCGATAAGCTCCTGCAAAATTGGGTTTAAGCTCGATCGCCTTTTGGTAATAAGCACTAGCTGGCTGCCACTGTTGCTGTTGGGCATAAAGACTGCCGACATTAGCATAAACTTCGGGAAAATTAGGCTGAATTTTGAGGGCCTTGGCGTAACAGTCTGCTGCTGCTTGCATCTGCCCCAAACCTTGAACAGCATTGCCTAAAGTTTTCCAGGCTGCTGCAAAATTAGGTTGAATTTTTAGGGCTTGTTGGCTGGCTGCGATCGCATCTGACATTTGCCCTTGTTTCAAGCATTCCTCAGCTTGTCGGTGGAACAGAAGCGCGGCCTGTTCTTGATGCTGAGGGGCTGACACATTAGCTGTTGCTGCTTGGTTTTGGCGATCGCTCTTAGCCTCTACCTGAGAGTTTTCTGCCTTCTGAGGCTGTTGATTGGCGGACTCTTTGTCATAAATCTCTTTCGCCACAAAACGAGAGGTAGCTTTCGGTACAAACTCGACAAATCCTAATTGTTGGGCTAAATCCCGCGCTGCTTCTACTTGGTGCTGGTTGTGTTCAAATATCAAGTAGTGCCATACAGCTTTTCCGCCAGCTTGGATAAAGGCATTAACCGACTGCATTATCCTGTCCCAGTTGGTATTTTGGCGGTAGATGCTGTTAGTATCTGCCAACCCGTCGATACTAAAAATTACGCGATCGTGTTCTCCTGTCATCGCCTGTGCCAGCCTGTGCCACCACTCAGGGTTGCGTCCGCTACCATTTGTGTACAGGCTGATATGAGGAACTCCCATGCGGTGCAAATATTCGATCGCCGGAATTGTGGTATTGCTAGTCATAGCATCGCCGTAGTTGCCGCACATATACACCAAATCCAACTGAGAGCAAAACTCTTGTGGGAAAATTCTCTCAATATCCTCCATCTTTAATTCCGCCCCCGGCAAAATCGGGTTGCCGGTGCGGGGACACTGGGGGCAAGCTGCATTGCACCTGGAGGTAATTTCTACGCTGACTCTCCTGATATCTTCATATTTTAAGTACATGAGTTTTCCCCAATTAATTTTTTATGAAGGTTGAAATCGCGATCGACACAATTAGATAACAAGAGATTTGATTGAGTGATTAAAAAGTAAAATTATACCTCATGCCTGCAGGCTGTGAACATGATATAAGTTTTTTGTATAAGGGACAGAGGAGGCGATGACGACTATCTTGATTCCAAATCTTAATAAAAAAAACCGCGGCCGGATGTCGATCGAGCCGCGGTTTTTTTAAGCTAAAGTTTCAATTAATCGCGGCTGTTGAAAGCAATCAGCAGGCGCAGAATGAAAATGAACAAGTTGATGTAGGTCAAGTACATCGACAGAGCGGCGGGCAAATACTGGTCGTCGCGGTAGCTGCGGGGTAATATGTAAAAATCGACGATCGCAGCGCCGGCAAATATAAACACGCCGATGCCAGAAATGCCAATTTCCAACCAGGTTGGGGTGTAGACGCCAAATAAAGAGAGCAGAAACTGACCGCCAACGACGACTAACAAAGCAATCACACCTAAACTGATAGTTTTGGTGAGGGCCATGCCGTCTTGTTCAGAAAGGTTGGAGCCAATTTGACGGGCGGCGATAAAGGTAATGCCGCATCCGAGGGCTGCAAAAGCGATGCCGGAGATGCCGACGCCTTGGGTTCTGAGGGCTGTAAATACCAATCCGCTGAGAGTGTAGCCTGAAAGCAGGCTGTAGGTTGCCAGCAGGGGCAAAGCGGTGTTTTTGTTGCCTTGTTCGGCGGCGCCGCGGGCGATGAAGAATAGAATTAATTCTACGACGATCGCGGCGATGAATGTGGGAAAGAAGAGCCCGGGATAGTTACGAATCACTCCGAGGCCGCCGTAGGTGCCGACAGCAGTTAAGACAAGTCCGCCGCCCACGAAGGGGAGAGCGTTGGAGATGACGTTCGGGCCTACCAGCGCGTGGTTTTTGGCCTCGCGCACGGCTTCGCGGAAATTGCTAGTGTTACTCACGAGGATTTACCTAATTTTGGCTGAGAATTGCTATCTATCATTTTGACAGCTTTACACTTTGTTTGCAAAATCTGAAAGAGTTTAAAGATTTGATAAAGAAGGGGGGTGAAATCACTCCCAACCAGGGCTCGATTGTTTATAATCGACTGCGTACAGGTCTGTGCCGTGTTGCTGTGTGGCACCGTTGCGCCTCGCTCCAAAGCTATAGAGTTTAAAGGGCCGGCCCTATCTGCGGCCAAGGGCTAGCTTAAAGTCGATCGAATCACAGATAGCTGAAGTCAATCTATTTGGGAGGGGGGATTTACGATTGGGGATTAAGGAGTATATGCTAGAGGCAGGGGCCACAGTTGATTTTAGGTTGTTGATTTGCGACTTAGTTGAAACTAGGGACCAGAAACTTCAATAATCTAAAATATAAAATATAAAATATAAATAAAATCTAAAATCTAAAATCGGTTCCGTTAATTGCTAAGGTAGCTCAGACAGTAGCTCAGGCAGAGGATACCGATAAAATTAATGAAAAGATTGAGTTCTATCGACAAACTGCTAAATAGGTAATGTCCAATGCCCACCTTTTTTGAACGCAAATTATTGCCCCCTACAGCCGGGATTTTATTGGCTGTCGCCGCCGTTATTTCCAGCGGTCAAGCTGCAGTTGCAGCTAATGTCCGAGCCGTTTCTACCGCTGCTTCATGGCAGGGTTCAGAAAATTTGCTGCTGGCTCAGACCGGTCAAGCCCCCCAAGGTACAACTTTTTCAACCCAGAACCGGGCAACGGTAAGGCGGGAGCCTCTGCGCGTAAGAATTCCTGAGCCTTCGACGGTGGTAGGGTTGGGTTTAGTTGCGGGTTCGCTGGCGCTGAGTCGCCGGAGAGTGAGAGTTAAAAATTAGACTTTTTGCCAAAAAAAGTCTAATTTTTTGATTTTTAACCGCAGATAAACGGAGATAAATCCGGGTATCAGGATTTTAGCCGATCGCGTCGCGCAGAGCATTTTTAGTCATAGCTGCGATCGACTGTTCGGTAGCTTTGGGCAAGTGATAGTATTTCCCTCCAGAAGTCTTGGCCAATTCCTTCGCAAAGCCAGTCGAAATAAACTTGCTCTCGGTATCAATCACCAGCAACTGCATTCCCAACCCGCGAATTTTGGCAGCAATTTCTAACAATTCCTGCTTAATATCAGGCTTTTCTCCATCTACAATCGGTTCGCCCAAAGAACGAGCCAAAGGAATATTACCGCGTCCGTCAGTAATGGCGACAATCGCAACTTGACCGATATCTCCAGACTGCCGCGCGTTGACTCCCACCCGCACTGCTTGAGTCAAACCGTGGGCCAGGGGGGAACCGCCTCCGCAGGGCAACCGTTCCAAACGCTTGCGGGCCAAGGCTATCGAGCGAGTCGGCGGTAGCAGCACTTCTGCTTGTTCTCCGCGAAAGGGAATGAGAGCAACTTGGTCGCGGCTTTGATAAGCTTCTGTGAGTAGCTGCATGACTGCACCTTTGGCGGACTGCATCCGGTTGAGCGCCATCGAACCGGAGGCATCGACGACAAATACGACTAAAGCTCCAGCTTTTCTGGCCAAGCGCTTCGCCCGAATGTCTCCCTGCTCCACAAATACACGGCGCTCAACCCCCTCTTGCCCCCCCTTGCTAAGGGGGGGTTGGGGGGGGTTAGAATTCCTGTCGCGGCGGGCTTTTTGGTAGGGTGCGGCGGCTCTGAGGGTGGCGTCAACGGCGATGCGGCGGACGGGGCCTTTGGGTAAAACTGGCTTGACGTAACGGCCTCTATCTTCCGAGAAAATGGTGCTGCGGCTGCCCGATTTGCCTTGGCGGTTGGCGGCTTGGGCGAAGAAAAGCACGCTGGGGTCGAGAATTACGCCTTCGGGGTCGAAGAGAAATTCTTCGGGAATGGTATCTTTTTCTGGTTCTTCTTCAGGTTCCGGGTTGTCTTCATCCTCTTGGTCTTCTTCGTCTTCTTGCTCGTTTTCTGGTTCGTCTTGTTCTTGTTCTGACTGCTTTTGGGGAGGCGGTGGGGGTGGAGGAGGAGGAGAGTTTTCGTCTGGGGGAGTTTGGATGATGGTGGCGCGGGGTACGATGACTAATTCTACGGCGCGGCGCAGGTCTTCGGCGTTAACTTCTGTGCGTCCCTCCATAGCGGCGGCGGCTTTGGCGACGCGGACTGCGAATATTTCGGCGCGGTGTCCTTGAACGCCACCCCGGATGGCTTCTTCTACTAGGTAGGCAATTTGTTCGCGTTTAATGCTGACATCTTTGAGCCATTCTCTGGCTAGGATGATTTGGGTTTTGAGGTTGTCGGTATCTTCGGTGTATTGATTGAGAAATTCTTGGGGCGAGCTGGAGTAGGATAAAGCTTGTTCTACTGCATAGACTCTTTCTTCTATTTCGAGTGCGGCGTCGGCTGAAAGTACGATCGCGATGCGATCGAGCAAATGTTCTCTCAGCGGCCCTTCTTCGGGGTTGTAGGTGGCGATAAATAGAGGTTTGCAGGGGTGTTGAAAGCTAATGCCTTCGCGCTCTATTTGGTTGCGCCCTTCGGTTAATACTGTTAGCAATTGGTTGGAAATGTTGTCATCGAGGAGGTTAATTTCGTCTACATATAGTACGCCTCGATTTGCTTGGGCTAGGAGTCCGGGTTGAAATACGGTTTGGCCGAATTTTACTGATTGTTCGACATCGACTGAACCTAAGAGTCTGTCTTCGGTGACACCCAAAGGAATTTGAATGAATGGTGTGGGAATTATTTCAGTAGTTAAGGAATTAGTATCGGTGGTGTGGGCATCTTGCCCGCCATTTTCTGGTAACAAGCCTGATGCCTGTTCTGCAAGAATATCATTAGGTTCGGCGTTGCAAAAAGAATCTTTAACAATTTCAATGGGTGGCAGTAATGAGTGCAAGGCGCGGGCCATTACTGATTTTGCTGTCCCGCGGCGGCCTGCGATCGCAACTCCTCCCAATCCGGGATCGACTGCTGCTAACAGCAGAGCTAATTTGATTGCTTCTTGCCCGACTACGGCGGTGAGGGGAAAGGCTGTGGTGGAAGGGCTAAGGTTGGCTGCGGGCATAGGATTTTCGGATGTAAAAATTTGAACTTAATGTTTAGCTTACTTCTTGGAGTATTTTAACTTCTTGCGGCAGAATCACGGTAAAAGTTGAGCCGACTCCTATTTCTGATACTAACTCGATTTTGCCTTGCAGCAGCGTGACGAGCCGCGATACTATTGCTAATCCCAGGCCAGTGCTTTCGGTGGGAAAGAGCTGTGTGGCTGCTTCTCCTGCTTGAAAGAAGGGGTCAAAGATGCGCTTTGTATCTTCCGGGGCGATGCCAATGCCGGTATCTCTAATTGCGATCGCCCACTTTCCGTCTCCAGCAGGATGGCAACTTAATTCGATGCTACCAGATTCTGTATAGCGAATGGCATTGCTCACCAGGTTGATCAGAATTTGTTGCAGCCGCTGTGCGTCGGCGATTACTTGTGTTGGAGCGCAGTCGCTGGTAACAGCGAGCTTTAATCCTTTAGCATCAGCAATGGGCTGCATCATTTCTACTACGGTGTTAATTACAGATTGTACATTAGTAGGCCGCAGGTTAAGTTTAATTTTTCCGGCCTCGGCGCGAGAAAGTTCTAGTGTGTCATTAATCATGCGAAGCAAGTGTCTGCCGTTACGCAATACTCGCTCGATGTGTTCGATGCCGGGGAGGGTATCTTTGACTTCAGATTGCCATTTTTCTTTTCGCAGGAATAGTTCGGAATAACCAATAATTGAGTTGAGAGGAGTTTTAAGTTCGTGAGCCAAATGGTAGACGTTTTCTTGATGGACGCTGACAAGGCGAGAGAGTTCTTGATTGGTGAGTTGTAACTGAGTTTGGATTTGTTGAAGTTCCTGCAGCCTCTGAGCGACGTAGCTGTTGAAACACTGGGCAATTGCTTCGTCTACTACGGCATCTATCAGCCTAAAAGCTCTGAATACGTCGGCAGTGGTTCCTGCTAGCAATTCTGCTTCTAAGTGGGAAAATATTACTTGACGCAATAAATGGTATTCCCGGGCTACTTCTGCGGGGTTGTAGCCTTGTTCGGCTCTGAGAAATCCGTGATCTAAACTGGCTTCAATTATTAGTTTTATTTCGCTGTTTTGATATTGGGAAAGCACTGTAGCCATCGCCGCCAGCAGGTGAGGTATGTGATTTTCGATTGCTGAGTGCGG
>JACJNV010000236.1 GCA_014695175.1 Microcoleus sp. FACHB-DQ6
GGGTGATGCAAGGCTTTTGTACTATTTTACCTGTTTATCTTGCACACTTTCCTTGATCGGACGATCGCATAACCAAGCCGTGTAACCTTTCTGCACTTATCCAGCAAGCCCTAAGTACAAGGCTGAAAGTGAAGGTAAACAATACATTGAGATTGATCGATGGTTTCCTAGCTCAAAAACTTGTCATGCCTGCCTAAATCAAGTTGAGCATCTCACTCTTGATGTTAGGGCATGGACTTGTAAACATTGTGGTACTCATCATGACCGTGATGTAAATGCAGCCCTCAACATTAGAAATGAAGCCTTGCGGATTTTGGCGTTAGGAACTAGCGCTTCTGCCTGTGGAGGGGATGTAAGTCGATCTGGCAAAACTTCGGTTTTGTTGGACGCTATTCCCGTTGAATCAGGAAGCCAGCGCTGTACCAATGAAGTGGTCAGCGTCTGGTAGTTCACTCAACACTCAAGGCATCGAACCACTGTAAAATCCGATTCCATGCCCACCACCGATCGCTATCAGCAAATTGATGCTGACAACGTTTACTACTGATATGCCCCACATGACCGCCGTAGGCTGTCACCACTAATTCTAAGGCAGGATTGTTCGCGCTAATGGCTTGCAACTCAGAGACAAGCACCGGGTCAAACATCGGATCATCCGCTGCATAAAGGATGTAAGTAGGTTTTTTGAGATGAGGCAAAATGTGTAGAGCGCTGCTAGCGTCATAGTATTCTTCCACAGAGGAGAAACCTAACGGGCCAATTACCAGTTCGTGGTCAAAGCCCCAAATGCTGTTGGCGCGTTCAATAGCTGCAGGATCGATCGCCCCTGGATGCGTTTTAGCGATGTTTTTTGCTAGTTTTTTTAACTGTCGCGCGATCGCTTTTTCTAAAAATTTCCCCCACTCATCTTTAACTAGATAAGACAGAGAACGGTTCGAGTCCAAGCTGGGGCAAATAACCGCCGCGCCTGCTAGTTCTGACTCTTCGATCCCTAAGTCCGGTCCCCAATCTGCGATCGTCTGAGCTGATTTTACGGCCCACAAGGCTAATTGTCCGCCCAGGGAATAAGCCGTGAACCAAAAAGGGGCGGGACATCCCATTTCTTTAGCAGCGGCAGCAATCCGAACGAAATCTTCGCCTTCGTATAGGCCATCAGAAGTCAGGGTGGGAGAGAGTTGGGCAGTTTTGCCGTGAGCTCGCCAGTCAAATAATACCACTGCACAGCCTTGGGCATAGGCTTTACGGCCTAGTAGCTTCAGATACCATTGATTATCCAGATCGCCAGTAATGCCGTAAGTGCCGACAATGGTATATCGGGGATTTTCGGGGATGGCAACCCAGCCGAAAATCGGGACTCCACAGGCACCAGTAAAAATGTGTTCTCGGTAAGGGGGCTCTGGGTAAGGGATCGTCTTTTCCCAACCGCGACTAGCCCTTAATGCGGTGTACAACGTCATTAATAGGCCGTTGTTGAGCAGCCAAGGTGGAGTATAGGCAATGGTCATAAGCGAATGTCGGAAATGTCTGTCTCGTTGGTGGGATTTTTTTACTTGACAGGTTGGCTATTCTAGCGAATAACCCTGAAAACCGCAATACTTTTTGAGTAAATGCACTCAAGGGCGAAGTCAAGCCAAAATAATAAACAGGACTTACGCAGGCACGCTATATGTAGCGTGGCAGTGTTTAAGCGATCGCTCTCGATTGGTCTGTGGCCCAAAAGTTGTTCGGGATGGAATGAGAAGAGAATTTAAAGCAGGCTCAAGTTAAATATTTAGCGCAACCCCGAGTGCATTAATAGTTCCAGGAAGGACGAGCGTACCGCAAAAATTACCCGAAGCGAGGGCAAGGGATGATAAAATTCCGAAGCCGCAATTGTTACCGGAACAATACAAAGCGATTGAGTCAGCAATTGATGATTTACCAGAGTATACTCCCATCCCCGAAATTAACCACGAATGGACTCGTCATTCAGTTGAGTACATGGAAAGACTTGCTCTAGTTCCACCAGGCGGTTCTTTGTATGAAAGCTACGCCGATGCTTTCAAGCGACAGTATCCGGGAAAAGCGAGCATGACTGTTAAAGAAAATCACGGTGGCACTCATATTCATCCTTATCTCAACCGCGTTATTTCAGCTCGCGAAATGGCTAGATTGCCAATTTTCCCGGATTCATTTATTTTTGAAGGTTCAATGAAAAAGGCAATGTGGCAAATTGGAAATGCGGTGCCGCCTCGTTTGGCGGAGTGTATCGGCTTGGCACTTATTCGATATTTGGCCGATATTGCTTTGAACAAAGCTAGCCAAGTTACTATGAAATTAGCCTTTTAATTAGCTTGTTGCTCATCAATCAGATTGATTGTTAATTCTTCGTCCAATCGTTGAGCAAATATTTGGAATAATTTGATCTCTTCCGCTGAAATATCACCCTCAATTCCCTCATTTTGAACTAACATAATTTCTCCTCTACCGTCTTTAGCAGTAATTCTTATATAGCCTTTCTCAGAAAGATGAGGTACAATAACAGCAGTGTGTAAACCAGTTAAAAATATTTGACGATGTAACTTGACCGAACGCAAAATCTATGGCTTTTGCTAATTCTTGATAATTAGTAGTCTTGATAGAACGGAGAATGATTTTAAGTTTTGACCACAGATTTTCAATGGGTGAAAAATCTGGTGAATAAGGTGACAAGTATATTAATCTTGCCCCTTTTTTTTCGATCGCTTTTTTCACTTCTTCTCCCAAGTGA
>JACJNV010000237.1 GCA_014695175.1 Microcoleus sp. FACHB-DQ6
ATCGCCCAACCTCCGCCCCCTCCCTAAGCCAAAATACTCAAAACCAGACTAAAAGACCGATCGACCTTTTGGCTAAATTGGCTAAAATCGATAATTGCGATCGCGCACCCACAAACTCACAGGCACAGCATGGCCTGTTTTGTCAACCTTTACTTCTACCAAAAAAGATTGTCGCTGGTTCCTTTGAGCTTCGCTAATCTCCTGATTGACTTTTTCCCTTTCATCCTCTGGCATATAATAAGTTTCTAAGCCGTATTCCATCTGCCAACCGTTATATTTGCCCTTAATTGCGATTTGATTGGCGGGCAAATTGGTGGGATTTTCTAGACTGACGCGGACGGGTTTCCAAGCTTGGGGGCGGCCGGGATTAGTCGCGGTTTTTGGCGCTTCTAATATTACATAAAAACTGGTTGGCGGCTTGACATTCTGTGTATTTTGTGGACAATCAACCCCGGGCGGACAAGGTGTTTTTTCGGCAGGTAAATCTTTCCAGCCGGGGAGTTTTTGCAGATTTGTGCTAGCGGAAATATCATAGCTCAAAACTTGGTAATATCCGCGCAAAAAGTCGTAAGGATCTACTGGTGCTGTTTGCAGGACAACTGTTTTGCCAGTAATAAAAGTGTAAACGGCGGGAGCCGGTACGGCGGCAATTAGTCCGATTTGCAAGAGTAAAGGAACCCACAGCCGCCACGCGGGAAGGCGTTTTGCTTCCGGGGGAAGCTGAAACACATTTGTTGTATCTGGATTTTCAACTAATAAGTCAATGTTGTTTGTGTTCATATTAGGTATGGGTTATATTGTTTAGGGTTGTTTCGGAATGATTAAACCGCAGAGAACGCAGAGGGCGCTGAGTTAGAGAAGAGAGAGATGAATAATTTCTATTCATCGGGGATTGTTGCGAAGTGACGCTCGAACCACAAACCCGCAGCAATTACACCAATTCCGCACAAAACAAAGACAAAAGATTTGAGCAACAATCCTGTGTTATATTCAAATACTCGGCTGATAATTTGCAGGGTAATTAATACCATGCCTCCCCAAAAACTCTTGCGGTTTCCTAATGCTAAACCTTCTCGAACTAAGCCGACAGCGAGCAGAAAAGATAAAACATTAAACAGGAAAGTCGCTAATTGCGGAATGGGAGTAAAACTGAGGTGAAAAAGCGGTATAAAGGCGCTGGCGAGGATGAAAATGCCGATCGCACCTGTGGTCAAATCCACTCCTTTTTGTTTTGGTCGCCGCAGTTCCAAACGTCCCAAGCGCAGCCATTCAAACAGCGTGAAACCGCCCAAAACAGCCACATTTGCCAGCAAAACCCAATCCGGTTCAGTTGGCGCAGGATTCGGCGAATCTTGCCAAAACCAGTGGAAAGAAAGAAAATAAAACAAACCGGCGAGAAACAGCAGTGCTAAACTGCGGGCGGTAGGTTGAAACAGCTTGCTGCGTACCTTCGGCCACATTGCATCGTCGTATCCCCACAGCAAAGCGGGCGGTAGGGCGCAAAAAATTGCTGTACCCCAGGTTAGATTTAACCCTTGGACGATAGAAACTTGTAGGGAAAAAATTATCGCGATCGCACTTATGGCAAAAATAGCACGCGATCGACACCAATAAGCCAGCGGCACAAACATTATACTGGCTGCGATCGGCATTTGCCGCACCAAAACTTCCAGCCAAGAAAACTCGACTTTGGAAGACCAATCTAACACGGCAATCCAATAGCCTAAACCGACTAAAAGTGCGGACAAAACGCCCAAGGAAGTCAACCGCAAACTGTAAGCCATTCCGAGCACGCCGATTCCCCAAGTGAGGTAAAGTCCGTAGGAAGAACCGCCAATGTGAAACATTTGTGCCATCAAAGCCATATTTGCTCCTAAAATCAGAGCACCTAACAGCAACAATCCTTCACCTAGGAGTTTGTTTCGCCCTTTTGTTGCGGGCATATTGGGAGGGGAGTTGTTGCTTCGGGATGGGGGAATTCGCCACAGATAGAAACCTGCTGCATTGACTGCTACGAAAAGACTTAGCAGCAGTGCAACTCTCACTTCGCGCGACCAAACTTGCCAGTTTGCCGCTACAAAGGTGATGACTCCTATACCGAGGAGAATGCCGCCGAGACTGATGAGAATGCTGAGGAATCGGTTGCGGGAGGCTGTTTCGAGTGTGTTGAATTGGTAGCGTTCTGAAAGTTGTTGGTAGAATGAAGTGTCGATGAGTCCTTCTGCTTGCCAGAGTTTGGCTTGATCTCGCAACTCGCGCCGAAATTTATCTGAAATCATTGTTTATATTCCAGAGGATTTGAACTGTGATAGTTTTTAATATTTGACATACTCCCCGCGCTGAAGCAACGGGGATTCTTCACGCTTCATTGACTGACGCTACCGAGGTAGTCTTACTCTGTCTCGACGTGCGTTTAGAGTCGTGGCAATGCCCTATCCCGACTTTTTCTATATTTACTGAGGCGTTTTCATCTCGGTCGTGTTCGCTACCACAGCCTAAGCAAAGTATCGAACGAACAGACAAATCAACTTTGCCCCACTTGAACCCACAATCAGAACAGCTTTGGCTTGTTGGCTCCCATCGACTGATAACTACAAACTTTCTCCCATACTTCTGAGACTTTGCTTCAACCAAGACTCTGAACTCTCTCCAACCTTGTTGACTAATCACCCTAGACAGCTTACGGTTTTTAACCATCCCTGACACGTTTAAATCTTCCAAAACGATAGTTTGGTTTTCACTAACGATTTTGGTGGACAATTTGTGCAAGAAGTCCTTACGGGTATCAGCAATTTGGTTGTGTAGCGTAGCCATCTGAATCCTGGTTCGGTTTCGTCGTTTTGAGTCTTTTTGTTGACGGGCTAACTTCTTTTGCAGCTTACGCACCCTACGGTCTAAGGCTTTGTAGGAAGGACTCACCGCTTTCTCGCCATTGCTCATCACGGCAAAAGTTTTAATCCCTAAATCAATTCCAACGCTTTGGTTTTTGGCGCAAACTTGAATAGGTTCTACTTCTACAACAAAGCTTAGGAAGTAGCGATTAGCACAATCCTTGATAATTGTGACCGAACTAGGTTCATACGGCAATTCTCTAGACCAGATTGGCTTAACAAGACCAATTTTTGCTAGATATACTCCATCCCCTTTAATAGAGAATCCCCCACGGGTAAGCCTTGCTGACTGGCTATTAGTTCGTTTTTTGAACTTGGGATAACCAATTTTCCTCCCTTTCCTCTTGCCTTTGCAGGAATCGAAAAAGTTCTGAAAAGCTATCTCTAAGTCGGCTACAGACTGCTGTAAGGGAATGTTTGAAACTTCACTTAACCACGCCCTTTCTTCAGTCTTTTTTGCCTGAGTGATAACAATCTTTTGGAGTTCAGCGGATTTAGGCTTCTTTTCGGATTGCTTGCAGATAGCCAAAGCATCGTTATACACAACACGGACGCAACCAAACAACCGAGCTAAACTCTGTTGTTGCTGGTTTGTTGGGTAGAATCTGTACTGATACCTTGCTTTCATTATTCAATCCTCCTGCTATCATTGTATATCATATAGATACACAATAGCCATGAAAAAGAGCATATTTTTTCGACTGACTGACGAGGAGTTTGCGGAAATCGAAAATTACTGCAAGCAAACCAAACGAACAAAGTCTGATGTATTGAGAGAGGTAATTAGAAGCCTGAAAATCAAGGAAAAGCCGTCGAGCGAAGGACGGGGCTTGTGTCCCATTAGTTTTGGTCACTTGTGGGTTGATTGTCGATGGAGGCTGGGACACCTCTCTAACTTGCACAGCAGATTTGATTGATATCTTTCGGCAGTTGAAACCGTTTCTATATAAACAAACTCCCAGCAGAAAGGGACGAATAAATTAAGGAATGTAACTTTATGGTACAAGCTCAATCTAAAAAATTAACTTTTGACGAGTACCTTAATTACTCAAATGATACGGGTCAACGCTATGAGTTAATTGATGGGGAGTTAATAGCTTTGCCCCCAGAATCTGAACCTAATAACTTCATTGCTAACTATCTATTTTTCTATCTTGCTAGCAGCGGGCTAGTGCCACTCAGGCTGATTAAAACGCATAATTGCGAGGTTCAAGTTGCCGTGTTGCGATCGGGAGATGCGGCCAACCGCTACCCCGATTTGATAATTCTGGAACCTGAACACATTCCGCTGACAGCAATCAGGCTAACTATCACTTTCGATATGCTGCCTCCTCGGTTTGTTGTGGAGGTAGTGAGTCCGGGTAGAGTGGGCAGGGATCGGGATTACGATCCTCTTCGAGGGCTTCGCCAACGCAAACGAGTTCAGTACGCAGCGCGGGGCATCGCAGAGTATTGGGTTATCGATCCAATAGAAGAAGTGGTGACGGTTTTGCGGCTTGAGGAGGGGCAATATGTTGAGGTTGGGGTATTTCGGGATGGAGATGCGATCGTATCTCCGATGTTTCCACAGCTAAGTTTGACGGTTCAACAGATTTTGAGTGGAGAGGTTTAAGGGCGGATAAATAGCTAATTGGTTAGCATTCATCTAACCAATTAGCTATTAGTGAAGATCTCCACTCTCTACCTGATTAAGGCTATGTTTCAATCCCTAATAGAGTTTTAGTTTGATTGCGGCAGCGCTCGATTTGCGTCGAGATGCAATTTGGAGTAACCCGTTTCAATCCCTAATACCAATTTTTTATGAGGCCCCGTAGAATCCGATCCCCCCTAGCCCCCCGCGTCCGGGGGGGGGACAAGAGTCCGATCTTTCGTCCCCCGACTATCAGGGAGATGCGAGGGGGATCGAGATATGTGCAACTTCACATTAAATTGGTATAACCGCTCGTAACTGTCCATCGTTTTGCTGCCTAGTATTTGTAAGCAGCAAAACCTGAGCGGAACCAAGACGATTTACCTCTCAAGGTAGATGTCGGTGAATCGTGTCTTTGAGATTCTCGATATGAAATATAACTATTTATACTAATGCCGCATCTTTTGTTGGTAGACGACGAAGCCCCACTCTGTGAAAGCCTTGCTTACTCACTGAGAAAGGAAGGCTATGAGGTCACTACAGCACCAGATGGACACAGCGCGATCAAACAATTCCACAAGCAAGTACCCGATATCATTCTGCTCGATCTGATGATGCCAGAAGTTGATGGGATGGAAGTGTGTTGGCGTATCCGGGCTTTTTCTAATGTGCCTATACTGATGCTAACGGCTAAAGACCAAGATATGGATAAAGTGTTGGGCTTAGAGGCAGGGGCAGATGATTATGTGACCAAACCCTTCAATACGCAGGAATTGCTCGCACGGATTAAAGCTTTGCTGCGCCGCCATCATGCGGAATCTGCTTAAAAGCGGTTAAGGCATCCTTCAAGGGTTTTGTAGCTCGGTTGGCTCAATCCGTGACCAATGGCGCTAGGTTATGATCGCTTGCAACGGATACACCATTTATCCCAGCCATGTTTGAGCCGATGAAACTTTTTGCCCAAGACTTCTTCCCGAGCAGATGGTTAGCATCTCTTCGGTGGAATTCAATCCACACGAAGCTCTTGGCTACCTACCTGCTCCTGATCGTCTTAGGAACCTCGCTTATGTCTGGTTACATCCTATGGACGTTTTATGCCTTTTTCATGCAGTCTCGTCAGACAGATTTAGAAAACTGGGCAACAGCACTGAGCGAGAGCGTTGCAGATGCCCTCGAAGAAAAAGATACGCAACGGGTGCAGATCATTGTTGGGCGCTATGGGGCACCCGCCAATATCGCACTCCGTGTCTTTGATGCCCAAGGTTCGCTGCTAGCCACCTCTAACCCTCAAACAGATCGACAAATCACCAATTGGCTGCCGATACCTGGCATTTCAGAAGCACTACAGGGTCATTCGGTGCAGGGCATTGCTAAAGGAGTTTTATCAACGGAGGATCGCCTCTATATTGTCAAACCGATGACTCGCAACGGTCAGATGTTGGGGATATTACGCATCTCGATTACTTTAGAACAGTTTCAGAAACAGTTTGTAAGGGTGATCTGGATAATTTTAGCCGCCCTTGGCATTACCATTCTTCTCTGTACCTTGGTCAGCGATCGATTAGCCCGGAGTCTCTCTAAACCCATTGAGGTGATGCGAAACTTTGCGATTCGCGTGGGTAGAGGACAGTTTGATGACAAACTCGTGATTCGTCAAAGCAATGAACTAGACCAACTCGCAACGGAACTGAATCGTATGAGTGAACGGTTGAAATCATTGGACAACGAACGCAGAGCCTTCCTAGCGAATGTTTCCCATGAACTGCGGACCCCTGTAAGTAATGTTCAGGTCACCATTGATGCGCTGGAGCGTGGCGCTGTGGATGAGCTGGAGTTGCGCGATCGCTTTTTTCAAACCATCAAAGAGGAGACGAAGCGGCTTTCGGGCTTGATTCACGATTTGCTTGATTTAGGACGCTTAGAAGCGGGTGTCACGCTATTAGAAATCCAAGCCATTCCCTTAGAAAGTGTCATCAGCCGTGCGATTAGAGCAATGGAAGTTCGCATGCAGGCTAAAAACGTGACTGTACAACTTGATGTTGCTGACCTTCGGATTATGGGCGATTCGGAACGCTTATTACAGGCTTTTTTGAATCTCTTAGACAATGCGATTAAATACTCTACCCCCAATGCTTGTATTTTCATTGCTGCCTCTCGCAACAAGCAACAGGCTCTGATTTCAATTCGAGACCAGGGAAGCGGCATTCCTGAAACCGATTTACCTCGCATTTTTGAACAGTTTTACACCACGAGCCGCTCTAGTAAGAATGGGGTTGGTCTGGGTCTAGCGATTGCCAGACGCATTATTGAAGCGCATGGAGGCAGCATTACAGCCAGTAGTAAACCCGGTCAAGGGGCTGTATTCACCTTTTCTCTACCCTTAGAATCATAAGTAGTTGATCCCGTTGTCTGGTTCCGTGTCACTTCTTCCACCTGACTCACAGCAGTATTAGTCAAATGGATAGGAAAACCCGACTCTGCCAAATCAGACAATCTAGATTTAATTATCTTTTTATTTAAAGAAAAATGTTGTGCTAATTCTTTGTCAGGACATTTGCATTTTTTATAATTATTTAGTAGTCTCTAAGACCAATTTAATGTGAAGTTGCACATATCTCGATCCCCCTCGCATCTCGCTGATAGTCGGGGGACGAAAGATCGGACTCTTGTCCCCCCCCGGACGCGGGGGGCTAGGGGGGATCGGATTCCATGCAGCCTCATAAAAAATTGGTATAATAGGGTTTTAGTTTGATTGCGGCATATTCAGAGAGAGTTAGAACTTTAACGGGTGTTGTTTCAATCCCTAATAGGGTTTTAGTTTGATTGCAACCTGTAAGTTTCGCTAACAGTCACACCATTTTTAGATAGTGACGTGAGAATATCATCAACCTTACTTTGCTAAATAAATCTAGGCGGGGAAACTCGAATTTTCCCGCCTAGAGCCTACAAGCCTTACACATCAGGAAACTGTAAATTCGTGATGTAATTAATTTTTATTTTTTAAACTACAAGTTTTTTGTAAATGTAATCAACAGCCTGTTGGACTGTGCTTATATTTTTTTCCCAATCTTCATCGGGAATTTCAATGTCGAATTCGTCCTCAAACTCCATAATTATATTGATTTTGTCACAATCTACATAACCCGTACTTGAGATACTTGACCAAGATGGTGGATTTCTTTTATAATAATCTTCCCTTGTTTCTACAAATTCGGTAAAATTAGTATTGACTGTGACTTGACTAAGTTCTAGTTTTAGATTTTTAGCAACAATCTTTTTAACTTTTTCAAAAATTATAGATTTATCCATAACACCTCTTTTGTTCTTTTTCAAAAAATTTCATAGCATACCTCGTTAAACGATTAAAAATAGGGTAAGCAATATAACTTACCCCAGTAAATTGAAAAAATAAAATTTAGTTTAATTGAAAAACAATTTCTTGAGTCCGTATGCTGCTAAACCGACAACAGCACCAG
>JACJNV010000238.1 GCA_014695175.1 Microcoleus sp. FACHB-DQ6
TCCAAATCAAAGCCCACCTGCGGGGCGAACCCCTGCCTTTTACGGCCCAAGAAATACAGGACATTGTGATGTGTCTCGGCACCGCAGTTAAAGAAGCATCCACCGTGGAACGCCAAACTAACCGCTATTGGGGATTGGAATATTTGCGGCGCAACCCCGATGAAGTTTGGGAAGCTTTAATGCTGCGCTGGCTGAGAGAAGACAGCAATCTCGGATTGATTTTATTGGAAGAGTTGGGTTTAGAATTGGCAATGCGGTTTGGTCGATCGGTCGAAATAGGCGATCGGCTAGAAGTCAAAGTCACCCACTGCGATCCGCGATCGGATGTCATTAACTTCCAGGAAATGATATTTGAAGCCGCACAATAGGATTTTAGATTTTAGATTGTAGATTTTGGATTGCAAAAATCTGTGTTGAAGGCTGAAACTGAGTATAAATCTCGTTTTTAGTCGAGTTTATGACCCCCTCGCATCCCCCTTGTCAAGGGCAGGGGGGTAAAAAAGATGATGGGTTTCTATCTAGTCCTGTAAAATAATCGTAATTCTTGTCAGGGCCAGTTCACCCCCGATCTGTAATATCAGCCAGAAATCCCGTAAACCCGCCCCGACCAAAATATTGGGGTCGATCGACTGGACATGATATTCAATCCAAGACGGGTAATACTTTTGACATTAAATTGACACGGTTTGCTATCTCCTCTCTTCCTCCGTGTCCTCTGTGTCCTCTGCGGTTAATAAAAAAAACTTCAGCATCATAAAAATTGGAAAATTTTACCGCAGCCTAGTAATCTAAAATCTAAAATCTAAAATTTAAAATCGCAAAATGCCCAATTCAATTAGCCAAGTTCAGCCGCCGCTGGAATTCATACCCCCAGCCTACAACCCTCTAGTGATGCAAGGTTGTAAGCAAATATTCCCCTGGTGGCTGCGATTTCGGACGAGTATCAGCCAGGTTCAAGCCGAAAACGTCGAAACCCTCGCCGAACTATTCCACCAATTTCAAAATCAGAAAGTTCGCTTCTTGCTAGCCTTCCGCCACCCCAACTCAGACGATCCCTACTGTTTGGGACAACTAATTTGGAAACTCGTTCCCCAGGCAGCGCGGGCCAAAGGCATTCCCCTGCAATTCCCGGTACATTCCCACTTTATCTACGATCGCGGCATTCCCCTGTGGGCAGGTGCGGGAGTCGGCTGGTTGTATTCCCAACTCGGTGGCACTCCGATTGTTCGCGGTAAAATCGATCGCCTCGGATTGCGATCTGCGCGCGATTTATTTGCCAACAGCCAATTCCCGATCGCCGCCGCCCCAGAAGGCGCTACCAACGGTCACAATGAAATAGTGAGTCCCCTCGAACCGGGAATTGCTCAAATGGGTTTCTGGTGCGTTGAAGATTTGCTGAAAGCCGGACGCACTGAAAAAGTTTTAATTGTGCCGATCGGCATTCAATACCGCTATGTCAACCCACCTTGGCAACCCCTAGAAAAACTTTTAACTCAATTAGAAATTGATTGCGGACTGCCACCCTTAGAACGCACCGACCTCGCTAATTTAGAGACTGCCAATCCCGATTCCGGAAACCACAATCACAAATTCCAATATCTGCGCCTGATTCGACTGGGCAGCCATTTGCTAGCAGTGATGGAAGAGTTTTACAGCCGTTTTTATCATAAAAATTTACAGCCTGAAACATCTATTTTAACATCATTATCCCTCCCCAACAAAACGGGAAATGATTCTGGCAATGAAGTAATGATGGCTCGACTAAAAGCCCTGTTAGACGTGGGTTTGCAAGTAGCCGAAGAATATTTTAACTTAAAGCCCAAAGGCAGTTTAATAGACCGCTGCCGCCGTGTGGAACAAGCAGGCTGGGAGTATATTTATCGAGAAGATATCAAAGATATTGCAGCACTTTCTCCCTTAGAAAGAGGATTAGCCGATCGCCTCGCTGAAGAAGCAAGTCTTCGGATGTGGCACATGAGACTTGTAGAAAGTTTCGTGTCCGTCACGGGCAGGTATGTCGCAGAACAACTGACAGCAGAACGTTTGGCCGAAACAACTTTACTGCTGTGGGATGTACTGGCTCGCATCAAAGGGGGAAATCCTTTCGGCAGACCGAAGTTGGGCAAACAGCAGGTACAAATGACCGTGGGCGAACCCATATCAGTGAGCGATCGTTGGGATCGATATCAAACCAGTCGCAGGTTAGCAGTTGCCGAACTCACTCAAGACTTGCAATCAGCTTTAGAAGCAATGATTAAATCTTAATTACTCCGATAAGGAAGAGCTTCTAGGGAAGAAGGAATATATATTTTTCTTCAATAGCTTTTTTTGTGGTGAATTATAAACAGATTGTTATAAACTTTGGGAATAGGTCTAATGAACCGCAAACGCTCGCTCGACAATGAACCAATAAAAATTAGCGATGACTAACAAACCTATCGATTTGTCTACTAACTCAATTAAAGTAAAACTGCTGAATAATTTAGCGCAGGAATTGCTCACACCGCTCACTTCTGTCCTCGGCATGGCAAGCGTGTTGAAACAAGAAATTTATGGCCCCTTAACGAGCAAGCAAAAAGAATATATTGACGTGATCCAAGACAGCAGCCGCTCTTTGCGATCGCTAGTTGAAGAAATTTTGGAACTGGCAGAACTAGATGATTCCGCTTTCACCTTGAAGCGAACCGCAGTCGATATAGAAACTTTGTGCCAGCAGGTTGTGACAATCCTGTCGTCGGTGGCAAGTAGACGAGAGCAAGAAATTAATTTGTCGATGGGGCCCGGGTCGCGCATCTGGTTGGTAGATAAAGATAAGGTTCAGCAAATGCTGCACCACTTAATTTTTAGCATTATTCAATCTGCTGGGGCAGGCAGCGTGATTCGAGTCCACGTTTCTCGGAAAGAAGACGGTATCAACATCGGAGTTTGGGTTTTTCATCCTTGGTTAGGGGAAAGTTTGCCCCATGCTAAACTCTACACCGACTACTTGTTGAAGGCCGGATCTGGTAGCGGTTCGCCATCGAACTCCGAAACCGACTCCCCCGGACTCGAAGCGCAACTCCCGACACAGGGTTCGCAGCGATTAACGCTGGCGTTTTCTGAGTTGGCGGCTTTGGTTGCACAGAATGCAGAGGATACCGCACCGGTGTTAGCTGGTTACGGGGCGCGGGAACGCTTGGGGCTGCTGCTTTGCTGCCAATTGGTGGAAATTCAAGGCGGTCAACTCTCAATTCAAGGAGCCCCGGAATCTGGATATCGCTACGTGCTCTGGCTGCCCTGCACAAATGCTACGGAATTGTTGGAAGGCTAAAGAAGGAAGAAGGAAGTTCGGCAACGGATTTTCTAACGGATGTAACGGATGTAACGGATGGAAAGAAGAAGGAAGAAGAAACAAGTCATTTGTTAATTAATACTGAGATGTTGCACCATTCTCAATAAGGCTTTTATGCGCGGCCTCGCGTTCCCCCCACAAGAAATTTATTCTTTGTGGAGCCGACCAGAAAAGCCTTAAGGAAGAATGGGGCAAGATAGGAGTTACTACCAATTGTCCATGCTTTTAGACTCAATTCCCAATTCCCAATTCCCAATTCCCAATTACCAATAATTAATCTAAAAATGAATTCAGTTTGGCAACAGTTAACTCTGGCAAGTTTGCCGCTCTCTCAGTGGCAAAGTAGAAGTTATTTATTCAATTTGGCGATCGGCTCTTTACGCAGTTGGCGGCAGAGTAGCTGGCTGATGCAGTGGGCAGAACCCTTGGGTTTTGTTTTGCTGGCCTTGACTTTCGGTTTGGCGCCGTTTGTAAACAATGCCTTGGTGGGGGTGTTGATGGCGGCTAGCGCTGCATTTTGGGTGCTGCTGACTGTTTCCGACGATCGCCCCATCGCCTTGAGGCCGATTCACTTGCTGGTACTGCTGTACTGGGGCATTGCCACCGTCGCAACGGCGATGTCCCCGGTGAAAGTCGCCGCTGCTACTGGTTGGAGCAAGCTAACGCTGTATTTGCTATTTTTTGCGCTGATGGCTCGGATATTGCGATCGCCCCGTTGGCGATCGTGGTTAATTGCCGTATTTTTGAACGTCTCTTTAATTGTCAGTTTCTACGGCGTGCGGCAGTGGATTGACAAAGTGCCACCATTAGCTACTTGGAACGATCCGACTTCTACTCAAGCCAATGTCACGCGAGTTTACAGTTTTCTGGGAAATCCTAACTTGCTTGGTTCCTATTTACTGCCGGCCATTGCATTGAGCGCCGCCGCACTTTTTGTGTGGAAAGGATGGGGAACAAGAATTTTAGCGCTGACGATGCTGGTGGTGAATTGCGCCTGTTTGCGCTACACGGACAGCCGGGGTGCTTGGATCGGTTTTGTGGCTCTACTGGTGGTATTTTTAGTGCTGCTGTGGTACTGGTACAGCCCTTTGATGCCTCGGTTCTGGCGAACTTGGGCGCTGCCGTTAGGATTAGGAGGTTTGGCGGGAGCCTTAATTTTGGGAGTGGCTTTAGTGGAGCCTCTGCGCGATCGAGTTTCGAGTATGTTTATCGGCCGAGGTGACAGCAGCAACAATTTTCGGATTAATGTTTGGACGGCGGTGGTTGACATGATTCGCGATCGACCAATTCTCGGAATTGGGCCGGGAAACACTGCTTTTAATAAAGTTTATCCGCTTTATATGAGACCGAAATTCACTGCTTTGAGCGCTTATTCCGTGCTGCTGGAAATTGCGGTGGAAACCGGTTTTATCGGTTTAATGTGTTTCCTTTGGCTGATGACTGTCACCGTCAATCAAGGTTTGTTGCAGATCAAACATCTGCGGGATTCACACTTTAAGATCTCTAGTTTAGAGGAAGAATCCCAAAATCCTAAATCTCAAATCCAAAATCTCAAATCGAATCAGGGGTTTTGGTTGATAGGGGCGATCGCAACTTTAGCCGGCATGATGGCCCACGGTTTTGTCGATACAGTCTGGTACCGGCCGGAAGTTAATATGCTGTGGTGGTTGATGGTAGCGATTATTGCTAGTTTTTACAGCCACTCGCATCAGCAGCAGCAAGATTCAGCTTTGACGGAGGGCGAGTAGATAGAATTGCTGGCGGGGATTTTCTCCCCGCCCGGTGGCAGGGCGGTTTCATTCTCAGGGAAATCATCGGTTTGTAGTAGGGGTAGTGCCCCCGTGCCTACCCCCTCCACGAATGATGAAATCGATGTTTCAAATATCGGGGCTCTTCACGAGGGTTTGCCCCTAGGTCGAATGAAACAGCCCTGCGCCCGGTGCGGATTCCAGCAATAGCCGATACAGCAATGATTAAGAGTTATATCAGTGCAAAAAAAGAATGCAGCTTTATGCAAGCTGCAAACCATTATAGCCATAAGTTATTTCCAATTCTTCAATTCTTAATCTCAAATCTCAAATGGTATAAGGTGCGGACGGCGCACCCGGCATACTACTACTACATACTACATACCTGTTGCTGTAAAGTGGTGATGGTACACTCTACAAAATTTATTGAAAATAAGCCTTATTCTTCGCTCTCCGGAGGCATGATGAATCTCGGACACGCATATTTTCCACCATTTTTATCTTTGCACTGTTTCAGCGACTGATTTGAGTTGAACAGCATCTCGACTGATTCATTAACGGCAGATTTAACAGTCGGAGGAGTTGGCACTGCTTTTGAGGCTTGACTTAGCTCCAGTACCGTTATAATTGCCAGTATGGTTGATGAAAGCAAAACTGTGCGTTTCATTTATTTGTTTTTTCCTCGTTTAATCGTTGACGTGCCATCCCTATCCATATATCCTCATCGAATTCTTGAGAATCCGCATACTTTAGACAAATTTTCCACTGCGGTAGCGCTTCCTTAGTATTTTTCATCTTTTCTAGGACTTGCGCTTTTAAGCAGTAAGTTGCTGGGCCTTCACTATCAAGTTTAATCGCTGCATCCAGATGTTGCAATGCCTCTGAATATCGACCCTGTTCCAGCCGAGCCCATCCCAAGTTTTTGAGTAAAGAATATTTTACTCGATCGTCCTCCGCTAATTTCAAACCTTGCCACAGGAAGTGAACGGCAGCCGGATAGTTTTTTTGCTCGACGATATATAATCGAGCCAGATTGCTGTAAGCAGCAGGCAGACCGAGTTTTGCAGCTTGCAGATATTTTCCTCGGGCGCATTGTAAATCTTGCACCTCTTCGCAAAGCCATCCTAAATTGTAAAGAGCTGTTCGGCTTTTTGGATCTACCCAGAGCGCTAACTCATATGCTTTTTGGGTATCCGCCAATCGATTGGCTTTGTAGTTTTCAAACGCAATATTATTAAAAAAAGATGCCAGTTCCGGCAAAGCAATTTTCCAGCCGCCAAAGCCTACTGCTAGCATCAGCAAGAAGGCTCCCCACTTGGAGTTCTGATGCTTTTTTGCTGGCTCTTTCATGGCATTGAAAATGTTAGCTAATGGTGTCATTTTTAGCATTTTTTAACTTGAGAGTTGGGCGATATTTTGTTTGCCAGATTTAATTGCCACCCTAATGGCATCAGAATCTTACGAAATAACTCAGGTTTGAGCTTATTTCTCATAAGAGTTTGTCAGTCCACAGCCAAATGCTTGGGTAATGCCCCACTACCCAGATGTATTCGAGCATAGGTTAATCATTCATGACGCTCCACAAGCCATCCGGATATTTTCAGAAAAAAGGAAGCGGGAAGCAGGAAGAAGGTAGAACTGTTGCCTTGCCTAAGTAATACTACTTAGTCGGCGGTCAGTCGATCGACAGTATGCGACTGTATAAGGAGATACAGCGTATTCCAGGTTTATGAAGTGTAGGGACTTACCCTAGGCCGTTTCCCTACGGGGATGAAACGAGCTGGGGTTTAGTTCATCAACATAGAATCTGCTGTAAGATGGGCTCCGATGAAATAACTCTAATTAAGTTTGTAGTGACGATAGAAGTCCTCAAAATCCTCCTGGGAGGATTTTGAAAAATATTATGATGAGTAATTAACCGAACTCGATTTAAAATAGCCAATCATTAATGAGCAATCACCAATCATGAATCATTAAGGACTCGTGACTAATAAACATCTCCATAACTTAACTTTCAACCTTCGAGTAGCAAAGGTTGTAGTTTCTTTTTCGGAGATGTTTAATGACTAATGACTAATGACTAATATTGCTTCATCGCTCTTTCCATATCCCGCTTGTCTTCGCGTTTCTTCAAATCTTCGCGCTTGTCGTACAGTTTTTTCCCTTTACCCAAACCGATATCGAGTTTTACCCAGCCGCCTTTCAAATACATTTTTAACGGCACTAAAGTCAAACCTTTTTCTTCGACTTTACCTATCAATTTACGGATTTCCTGCTTGTGCATCAGCAATTTACGGGTGCGGCGGGGTTCGTGATTAAAATAGTTGCTAGCACTTCTCCAAGGCGAAATGTGAACGTTGATCAGCCACAGTTCCCCGTTCCGAACTAAACCATATCCGTCCCGCAAATTAGCTTTTCCTTCCCGAATTGATTTGACTTCGGTTCCCTTCAACTCGATGCCCACTTGGTATGTCTCTATAATTTCATAGAGATGGCGCGCTTGTCGGTTATCGCTAACAATTTTGTATCCTGGGCTTTTTTCGCTCATTTTTACCTCCGCTAAAATTAATTATTATAACGCTAGCTTCTCTGTAGAGAAAATCGAAGCTTGACAAAACTTAAATAATCGGTCTAGACATTACCAATTTGGCTGAGCTAAGATGTCACCAACGTGAATGTCAAGCGGTATCATGCAGCGCACCAATATCACTGATTCTGCAATTGCAGATTCTGTTACTCCTCATCCTGCGGTTAATTTGGTTTGGCTGGCTCCTTTTTTGCTGGCACTTGCTTGGTTTTGGGCCAATATCTCGGCTGTTAAGTGGCTGTTATCCTCGTTTGTTGAGATACCCACACTGTACAAGATAGTAATTGGTTTTTTGATTGTAGCATTAGTAGTGCGATCGATTGGGAACTCCGTTAGCGCAGCCCTCGAAGAGGATCGCCCGCCGGGATTTTCGCCAAATTTCGTTTTGAGGGGATATCCGCTGCTGTTGATGTTGGGTGCGGGTATTTGCTCGATCGCCCTTCAGTGCATAATTGATATCAAACCAGTTACTGTCCTGCTATTTATCCTCGGAACTTACGGGCTGTGCGGCTTATTGGTGGAGCCGAACTTTTGGCGAAAAAACTTGCCAGTTGCGGGCTTGCTGGCTTGTATTTTACCATTCAATAGTCAGTTTAATAGCGGATTAGGTTTGCCCGCACGAGTGCTGACTGCTCAGGTAGTAGAACAGTTGCTCTCAATGCTGCACGTTGGGGCTATTTCTTCTTATGATATTATCGTTTTGGAAAACGGTATCGCTCACGTTGACGTTCCTTGTAGCGGCATTAAAACCCTCTTAGTGGGAACGCTCTTTTTGCTAACTGCTACCTGGCTGGAAGGTCGCAAATTGAGTTTAAAATGGCTGGCAGTATGCGCGGCTAATTTCTTAATGTTAGTGTCGGCTAACGCTTTGCGGGTTGCCGTGTTAGTGCTGGTTGCCCAAGTTTTTCAACAGCCAACTTATGCAGAAATCCTGCACGTACCCCTGGGAATTGTTGGTTTAGTCGGCGCTTGCTTCTTAAGTTGGTTAATGCTGCAAAAAGTTCCGAAATTTCAAGAAACAAAAGAAACTGATTTTCACTCGCAACGGGATTCCGAAATACTAAAAAATCAGCCTTTCGCCAAGCCGGGACTAATTGCGGCGGTCGCTGTTTTGGCCGTAATTTCTCAATTGTATCATGTAGAAAGTGAAAAATTAGCGATCGCACCGCTGAAATTTCCCGAACCGATTGTATCCGAATCAATCCCGCTGAATGCCAGCGAACAAAAATTCTTTGGCAATTACCCAGGCACGCAAACAGACAAAAAGAGATTTGTGTCAGGAAACTTGCGCGGTTCCATGCTCACAGTAGCTAGCACATCTTGGCAGACTTACCACGCACCAGAGCTGTGTTTTGTCGCCAGCGGCATTCCTGTCAATCGAATAGAAAGAAAACAGCTAACTCCTGGTGTAACGGCGCGCTGGCTGTCTCTCAAAGACAACGAACTATCGGCTACCTACTGGCTGCAATCTGCACAGCAAACTACCGATAACTTCTTGTCGCGCATTGGCAGCGACATCACCCACAAAAATCATACGTGGGTGCTTGTTTCTATTCTCTTTGACAGTTCTGTAAGCCCCGAAAGTTCAGAAATACAAAACTTCGCTAATACTGTACACAATACCGTCAATTTTAGCTTAAAAAGAGGCAAAAGTGAAAAAATTAAAACAGGTATTTAATATAATTTTTCAGTCAATATTTTGGCTGTGGAACCTGACGTTTTTATCAATTGTTTATTTAGGAATTTTGCCCTATGTGGGAATTCCCTTGATCCAAGCCACAAGAGACGGAATTATCCCCCTTGAATTTTCCTTAACCCTAACAGCACTGATAGCAATACCGACAGTATCTACCATAATTGGATTCCGTAGTTTTAGGAAGCAACCATTGCACCTAATGCGATTTTTTTACGGAGTAGAGACGCCTTTATTTTTGCTCTGTTTACTCAGGTTATTTCTGTTGCGAGAGCTGAATCCTGCTAGTTCTCAAATCATCGCTACTATTGCTTTGTGCATTGTCGCATTTTTAGTGGAAATGCTGTACGGATATGTGGGCAACATAAAAAATGTTCACAACATTTCTGATTTCCCAACTTCCCATAATAAACAACATCGTTTTTTCAGCTTAATCGGAGAAAAGCGAAGCGCTTGGCTGCAATTAGGATGTCACAGTTTAATGCTAGTAGTTGGCATTTGGGCGGCAACATTGCTGATGTATTACGCTGTACCTGTGGCATTGTATACACTTGATGGATTCTTCACTGTAGTCCTTGAATTTTTCAAATTTACATGGGTATCAGCATTGTGGGATATCTTTAGATACGGGGAGTGGATCTGGGGTTTAATTTGGATACCGCTATCGTTTATATTGTTTGGTTTAAGCTGTAGCTTGTTCGTGGTTATGCCTTCCCTGTACGGCTTTCTCTACATTCATTCCGGGCGGAAAATATGGCAGAGTTTTGCTGCACAATACGGGAAAAATAAAGCGATAATCGGAAGTTTAGGAGTCATAGCAGCTTGGCTGGCTATTTTCTCCGCTTTGCAGCAGCAGCCACAAGTTGCAGCACTGAAAATGCTGGCGACTCCCCCCGCAAATGACACGGTTCGCCAAACTTTATTAGCCAAGTCTGATATGATTCGATCGGGCTTAGTTAACGCTTATTTGTCCCCTTACCGCTACCTCAGCACTGTAGGAGAAAACAACCACATTTATGCGATATACAAAAATAGTTTGAATTTGCCTGACCAAGCGGCTCAAACGGTGCAGAATAGCTATAATTTTTTAATGTCACCGTTTTTGTATCAAGGCTCTAGTGCTGATGTGGAAAAAGCCGAAAAACTCTACGGCGAATTCTTCGATACGGAACTGCAAAAAGGCGACACAGAAGCAGTAAAACACGCCGTGCAGTCAACATCAAATCGCGAAGAAGCAAAAGCCGGTTTGCTGAATGTCAATCAAGAAAAAGTATGGTTGCAGTCGCAAGAAGTGACAGTCAAAGAAAACGGCGACTGGGCTGACGTTCAACTATACGAAGTTTACAAAAATCAAACCCCGAACTTGCAAGAAGTATTCTACTACTTTTCCCTGCCGGAAAGCGCCGCAGTTACAGGAGTTTGGCTGGGAGATACTGGGGATTTAAACAAACGTTTTGTATTTACGGTATCGCCTAGAGGTGCCGCACAGCAAGTCTACAATCAACAGGTAGTAGAAAGAGTCGATCCGGCTTTGCTAGAACAAATTGGCCCCAAACAATACCGCTTGCGGGCTTTTCCAATCCCGGCTAAACGAGAAGTCATCCAAACTGGAGGGCCAACGGAAATGCACCTGTGGCTTACTTACAAAGTCATGCGCCAGCCGCAGGGTTGGGCTATGCCTGTTTTGGCTGAGAAACGCAACATTTTTTGGAACCAAAATACTCGCCGCACGATTGCCGGAAAAGAGGTCAAATACAGCGGGAAAGAAGCAAGAGAAACTTGGCTGCCACCCTTTTTACCCGCAGTCGCACAGCAACCTCTAACAGCGCAGCAGGCGGTTCTACCGGGAGGAAATATCATTTCTGCTAAGCCGCTGCCTGATGCAAATTACTCGCTACCGCAAGGCAAAAAATTGGCAGTTATTCTCGATACTTCCCGCAGCATGGCGGCGGAAAATAATGAAGTAAAAGAGATTTTTGAATGGTTGAAAGCTAATGCAGCAGGCAAAAATGCTGTTGATTTGTATGTCGCCAGCGCTGCGGGAATGCCACCTAAGTTTGTGGAAGATGTACGCAATTTCGATGCGACAAAGGTGACATTTTACGGTACGATCCAGCTCAAAGATATGCTGCAACAGTTTGCACAGTTGCGGGGCGATAAAAGTTACGATACTGTATTTTTGGTGAGCGATCGCCACAGTTACGAATTGTCGGACGATCGCAAACCTAAACTTTCCATCTCTGCACCGCTGTGGACAGTGCATTTGGGAGGTTTGCCCCCCGGCTACGACGACGCAACTTTAAAGGCTATTCAAGATAGCGGCGGCGGAGTTGCTACGGATATGAAAGAGGCGATGCAGCGAGTAGCAACGACTGCAGCTTCGGGCGAATCTACAGTTAGCGTTGTTGACGGCTATGCTTGGAGTTATGCCAAAACCCCGCAGTCGAAAAAAACCGCAAAATCGGCGGCAGTCGCGGAGTCAAAAAATGCCGGAAATGAAGGCTTTAAACCGATAGCTGCGCGGCAGTTGATAACTGCACTTAGCAAGCAGAAAAGTTCAAATCAATTAACGCAACTGGATGCGATGCACGCAGTAGCTAAAAATTTCAAAGTTGTGACGCCTTATTCTTCGATGATTGTGTTAGTTAATGACGCGCAAAGGGAGCAGCTAAAAGCAGCGGAAGCTAAGAGCGATCGATTTGACAGAGAGGTAGAATCCGGTAAGGAACAGTTGAGTAAGCCGAATAATCCTCTGAATGTTTCGGGGGTTCCTGAACCCGAAGAATGGCTGCTGTTGGGGGTTGGTGCGATCGGGCTTTTGGCGGTTTTCCTCCGCCAGCGGCGCGCGAAAATGGTAGGTTGAAAGTAAATCCGGGTTGGCTACTCCCTCGATGTTTCGGCGGTTGAAACTGCTACTACAAAAACAAAGTCTGCCTCCGCAGACTAAGAGGGTGAGGGGGTATTTAAGCCGGACTTGATATCAAATATTAATCTACAGTCGTCTTTAGACGACTTTAGCTATGAGACAGGGGTTTCAACCCCTGTCGGACTTAGCTAAGACTAATGACTAATCTATCTCGACAAAAACGCGATCGCCCTCAATCTTTACCGGATAAGATTCCAGGGAATCGCTGGGTGCATTCAAACATTTACCCGTATCTAACTTGTACTGATACTTATGAAAAGGACAGGTAATGATACCGCTGCTTACCTTACCCATGTCGATCGGATATTCTAAATGAGTGCAAGCATTGCGGTAACAAGTGACATTCAGGCCTTGACGATTCAAAATCACTGAAGTTTCGTCAACTTTTACCTTCAACACACCCCCTTCGGGAACTTGATTCAGCGGTGTTACCTCTACCCACATAAAATATTTTTCCTCCGAAAAAACCAGAGCGGGACTGACGCAGAACCTAATTATGTAAGGTGCGCTTTGCACACCTTACTGCTATCCGTAGCGTGTCAAGCCACTGTTGCGTAAGTCCAGATTATCTTATTCCAGCTTTTCCCTACGGATGAATCTGACTCAAAATCACCCTCAACCTGTCATAATCATCCTTCAGCAAAACACTCAAACTCCTCCCCGCTTCCACCAACCAAGATCGATCGCGCATCCGCAACTGATAAATCTCCCGAATCGCCGCCGCTGTCAGCGCCTCCACCGGCGCATTAGTCACCCCCAGCAGCGTCCTCAAAAAATCCAACTGCACGGTAAAATCAATCACCTCATCCGGTTCGCAGCGATAAACCGCCTGGTGAATTTGTGGCGGGCGCGGCGGCAAATACTGATAAATTTTACCCCTCGATGGGCCGTGACCGTTCAACCTTTCCGGCGCAGCCTCAAACCCCACAATCGCCACTCGAAACTCGGTTTTGAGCATCGCAAAAATCTGCGGTTGTTCTTCCCGCAACTCTTCCAGCGACAAACCCAAAGCGCGAGCTCTGTGCACCGAGTCGATCGGGCTAGTCGTAGCGTAATAAACCACCCCGTAAATTTGATTTTTCGACTCTTCATCCTCTGCCTTCACCCAACTCCCAAAAGGCGGCATCACAGGAAAGCTTAAGTCTTCCGGTTCCAAACATTGAGCCAAAAACTCCGAAGTGGCCGTCTCGATTACCTCAGCAATGCGATCGGGATGGCGCTCTTTTGTAGCAAACTGGGGTAAAGGTAAACGCATATTAGTCAGTTGGCAGTTGGTTGTTGGCAGTTGGTTGTTGGCAGTTGGTTGTTGGCAGTTGGTTGTTGGCAGTTGGTTGTTATTTATTATTATTTGTAAGTGGGTACTAATAAACAATAACTAATAACTACTTACAACTGACAACTGTCAACAGACAACTGTCAACAACCAACTGACTATTTCACGCGACCAGCGGTAGCATCCACAAGTTCCAACTGCGACAGCCGGAACGTAATCAACTTGTCCCAATTCCCGCCTTCAAACAGTACCGCGACCTTTCCGTCGCTAACTCGCTGGACTTGTCCTTGAAAGGCGTAGTAAATCTCACCCTTATCTTTAACTCGAACTGCCGAACCTGGAAAAATCATAATTCTTTGAATGTTAAGTTTGCTGGTTATAGTTTACCTTTTCTCGTTTCTAGTTCCCAAGCAGAGCCTGAGAACTAGGCAAATCTTCGTCAACAGGAAGACGCGAGGCAAAGCGCAGAAACGAGAGTTTGTTAGGCTAAGGCTGCTACGGAAACTTTACCGGCAATGCGGCCCGCGATCGCCCGCAACTCTCTAGCTGAAGCAGAACCCGGTTGTCCCACCACGATCGGCACCCCCGAATCCCCACCTTCCCGCAACGGAATTTCCAGCGGAATGCGGCCTAACAGCGGCACTCCCAGCTCAGCAGCAGTCTTTTCCCC
>JACJNV010000239.1 GCA_014695175.1 Microcoleus sp. FACHB-DQ6
GTATTCTACTCTTTGATAGAAAAACCCTTGACAGTTTTTATGCGGAAAAATATTGTAGAAAAAATGTTTTTTTCCAAAGCAGAAGGCCAAATCTAAAAAAGCCGAATGTTGGCCCGCATTAAAAGCTAAGAATCCCGATACTGTATGCTGTGAAATTAATCTCCTTCTAACGGGTTATTGTTACTTTCGGACTCCAGCTCCTAAACTGTGATTTTAGTCATCAAAAACGCACTCACTATAGATATTGGATCTGTATAGTGAAAAGCCCTCGGATGCGCCAGATTATGGAGATTATGGACAGCCATATCTATGCAGTCGCGAGCAAGTCAATTGCCGTTGAGCGTCTGATTGTGGCCAGCCACGGGGGTCAAACTAACGAGGATAAGGTGAAAGCTGCCGTAGCACCTGTAAAGACTGCGCTAGAGGCGATCGAGTCCCTAACTGACACCCGTATTTGCTCGGTGACGAACTGAGCATTGCCGATTTCTACCTAATTCCGGTCTTCACCTACCTATCGCAGGCCCCAGAGGACGAAGCAACGATCGCGCGAACTTCAAAGCTGCAGACTTGGTGGAATGAGGTCAGTCAACTTCCCAGTGTGAAGAAAGTCTGTGCTTGATATCTGTGCACTTTATAAGTTAAGGGTTTACAACCATGTCGCATTTATTTGAGCCATTGGATCAACGTGGCGTTAGCTTCCGAAATCGCATTGCAGTTTCTCCCATGTGTCAATATTCAAGCGTTGATGGATTCGCGAATGATTGGCATCTAGTTCATCTCGTCAGTCGAGCCGTAGGAGGGGCAGGGCTGGTGATGACTGAAGCAGCAGCAGTCGAGCCTGAAGGACGAATTACGCCGCAAGATTTGGGAATGTGGCAAGATCCTCACATTGAAATGTGGGCGCGAATCGTCGAGTTAATTCACCGCAACGGTGCAGTTGCGGGAATTCAACTTGCTCATGCAGGTCGAAAAGCCAGTACAGCACTTCCGTGGGATGGCGGCGATGTGCTTTCGGAATCTCAAGGAGGATGGACTTCGCTCGCCCCTAGCGCCATTCCATTTGAACCCGATAGCCCCGCCCCGATCGCTCTGAGTATCGAAGACATTCAGAAGCAGACGACACTCTTTGTGAATGCAGCCCAACGCGCCCTCGCAGCCGGATTTGACGTAATCGAGATTCATGCGGCTCACGGCTACCTACTGCATGAATTTCTGTCTCCCTTGAGCAATCAACGAACAGATGACTATGGTGGCAGTTTTGAGCATCGCATCCGGTTTTTATGTGAAGTCGTAGAAGCGGTGCGAAATGTTTTGCCCGATGGAACACCGCTTTGGGTTCGCATCTCTGCAACCGATTGGGTTCCAGATGGTTGGGACATTGAACAAAGTATTGCACTCAGCGATAAATTAAAGTCACTGGGCGTTGATTTAATAGATTGTTCCTCAGGCGCAATTGTACCGGGTGAAAAGATTCCGACGGGTGCAGGTTATCAAACTACCTTTGCCGAGCGCATTCGACGCGAAGCCAACATCGCCACCGGAGCCGTTGGTATGATTACTGCACCGGCGCAGGCCGACCACATCATCCGTACAGGTCAAGCAGATATGGTATTACTTGCCAGAGAAATGCTGCGCGATCCTTATTGGCCGATGCGGGCTGCGAAGCAACTACGTCAATCAGTGCCTGCTCCAATTCAATACGCTCGCGCTTGGTAATTAAGCGGATTTGCGATCGGTTTTACACAAATCCACTAGGAATCACTGTTTTAGTATTTCTGTAAACCAGTCGCTCAATAAAAGCTTTTTTGATTCTGCGATCCGTTCAAGTACAAGGCACGTTCTCATCGCCGTGACGTGAGTCGATTTAATCAACTAACAGGAGTGAATATGTCTGAGATTCAAAACAAGGTTGTCATCATTACAGGAGCAAGTAGCGGTTTAGGTGAAGCCACCGCTCATCGTTTAGCCGCCAGCGGAGCCAAACTCATGCTTGCTGCCCGCCGCGAAGATAGACTCAAGGACTTGGTGGCTGCAATCGAAAAAACAGGTGGCACAGTTGCCTATCGAGTCACCGATATTGCCGATCGCGCCCAAGTGCAAGCATTGGCGGACGCAACCCTGGAAACCTATGGACGCATTGATGTGCTGGTCAACAATGCGGGTTTAATGCCACTGTCTCCCCTTGACCAGATTAAGGTCGATGAGTGGGATCAAATGATTGATGTCAACATTAAAGGCGTACTTTACGGCATTGCAGCAGTGCTGCCGACTATGCGCCAACAGAAGTCCGGGCACGTAATCAACTTGTCATCTGTTGCAGGACACAAAGTATTTCCGGCGGGGACAGTTTACTGTGCTACCAAGTATGCAGTGCGAGCGATTTCCGAAGGGCTGCGGCTGGAGTCAAACGGTGAAATTCGTTCTACCAACATTTCACCCGGTGCAGTTGCGACTGAGTTGACCAGTACCATCACTCATGGTGATACGGCATCAGGGGTGAATCAGTTGTATTCAGTCGCCATTGATGCCGATGCGATCGCCCGGGCGATTGCCTATGCCATTGAGCAGCCCGGTGATGTGGATGTCAACGAAATGATCATCCGTCCGACTCGTCAGGAGTTGTAAAGTGGGGCGAATCAGAGTTGATCGACTCAACTGAATTTAACCCAACGGCTCAACTGGAGACCGAATGGCTGGTGAAATGCACTACATTCGAGGTTGCACAGGTAAGCCGTTGCTGCTGATTCATAGTTGGGCCCGAAGCTGGCGATCGGGGCCTCCCATCCTCAACGAGATCGCTGCTAAACGCGATCGGCTTGCTTGCGAATAACTCAGCAAAGTTTGTCGGTGGGTTCGATCGCACATCCCCTCGCGATCGGTTGGCACTTCCAATCTGTTTGTCGGAGGGCATGGTTGTGTCGATCGCACCTTCCCCCGTCCAACCCAACAATCTAATCAATCTAGCAACCATAATATCGGATAATTGTAAAGCCATTAACCAAGCTAACAGCATGAGTATTGACCAATTAAACACAGACTACGGCATTGCCGGGAACCTCACCTTCGCCACCGGAAACGGTGGTTTCCCGATGATTCACATCGACAACGGTCAAGCCAAAGCCTTAATTTCTGTGTATTCCGGTCAAGTGCTCTCTTTTCAACCAGCTACCGAAACCACAGACTTGATGTTCGTCAGCGAAAAAGCCTACTATGCCGAAGGGAAAGCCATCAAAGGCGGTATACCCATCTGTTGGCCCTGGTTTGGCCCCGATCCCGAAGCCTTGGGGCGTCCGAGTCATGGGTTTGTGCGGAATCGCCTCTGGAATGTTCTAGAAACCGCCACAACCCCAGACGGCGCAACCAAAGTCACTCTCGGACTCAAGGATACCGATGAAACTAGAGCAATTTGGCCCCAAGCCTTTGAACTGGCGATCGCAATTACGATCGGCACCAGCCTCACTGTAGAATTAATCACCCGCAATCTAGGCGACAAAGCATTTCCCCTCACCCAAGCTTTGCACACCTATTTCCAAGTCGGCGATATCAACCGCGTGCAGGTTTTAGGTTTAGAAAATAGCCAGTATCTTGATAAAGCTGATGGTGGTGTCGAAAAAACTCAAGTGGGTGCAGTGGTAGTAACAGGTGAAGTCGATCGCATTTATCTCGATGTCACCAATGAATTAGTCATTGACGATAGCGCCCTCAATCGTCGGATTCGCATTAAATCCTCTGGTAGTAAATCCGTCGTAGTGTGGAATCCCTGGGTGACAATTTCTGCAAATATGGCCGACCTTGATGATGCCGATTATCAGCGTTTACTCTGCGTAGAAACCACCAATGCAGCTACAGATATTGTGGAAGTTCCCCCTCATGGTGAGTTCCGCTTGCAGGCAATTTACAGCGTTGAACGCGACTAAGGAATTAGAGCTTAATTTTAGCGGTGATGGGGTCAAAATTTCCCGTAAGCGGTTCAACATTTCAATTGGCTATTTTGGGCGTTGCTCAAATCCCATCCACAAGACTGGGATTGTTTCTTTAAATACAACTTAAATGCCGATTAGCTGATTGAATTTAAAAACTCTGTCACCCTAATGACTAATAATACCAAATCTCAAATTTCTCCCCTGTTTATTTCTTAGTCCGCGAAAGACGTTCGGCGAAGCTGAGTCGAACTGGCCGCAGAGGAAAGTTTTTATAATCGGTTTCAATCGCCGACTCCGATCTTTTTACTTACCATCAATTATTATGCAAATCTTCAACTGGACAAAACTTCAAAATGGATCAGACATTCGCGGTATCGCCCTCGAAGGCGTTCCCAACGAAAAAGTCAACCTAACGCCCGAAATTGCGACAATCTTAGGTAAATCCTTTGTCAGTTGGCTGGTGCAAAAAGTCAATAAACCAGCGGCCGAATTAACGATCGCGATCGGGCGTGACAGTCGCCTATCAGGGCCAACCTTAATGCAAGCAGTCATGGAGGGAATCGCCTCAGTTGGTGCAACCGTGTACGACTTTGAAATGGCCTCAACCCCCGCCATGTTTATGAGTACCATTACCCCTGGTTTTGATTGCGACGGCTCGATTATGCTCACTGCTAGCCATTTGCCATTTAATCGAAATGGCTTAAAGTTTTTCACTGCCAAAGGTGGGTTACAAAAGCAGGATATTACAGATATCTTAACACTAGCCCAAAGCAATTACTTTGAGCCAGCCTCATCGCCCGGTAAGATTACAAAGCATGATTTTATCTCAGTTTATGCTAACCAATTTGTCACAAAAATCCGGGAAGCAGTCAATCACCCCGATAACTTTGAGCAGCCGCTGACTGGGTTAAAAATTGTTGTGGATGCGGGCAATGGCGCTGGCGGTTTTTATGTTGATAAAGTCTTAAAACCTTTAGGTGCAGACACCACGGGGAGTCAGTTTTTAGAACCAGACGGTACTTTTCCCAATCATGTGCCAAATCCCGAAGATAAACAGGCAATGCAGTCAATTTGTCAAGCGGTAATTGAACATCAAGCGGATTTTGGGATTATTTTTGATACCGATGTCGATCGCAGTGCGGCCGTCGATCAAGTTGGCAAGGAACTCAATCGCAATCGCTTAATTGCCTTGATTTCTGCGATCGTATTAAAAGAACACCCAGGCTCTACCATTGTCACCGATTCTATCACCTCCGATGGCTTGACACAATTCATCGAACAAGATTTAAAAGGAATTCACCATCGCTTTAAACGCGGCTACAAAAATGTGATTGACGAGTCGATTCGCCTCAATGAAGCCGGACAGGAATCATGGCTGGCGATTGAAACATCGGGACATGGAGCTTTGAAAGAAAATTACTTTCTGGATGATGGCGCTTATTTGGTCAGTAAATTATTGATTGAATTGGCTAAATCAAAGCTAGCAAATCAATCTTTGCCAGATTTAATTGCGAATTTAAAAGAACCCGAAGAAAGTGCAGAATTTCGGATTACAGTTGGTGTAGATGATTTCAAGGCTCACGGCGCTCGCGTTATTGAGCAACTGCAAGAATTTGTCTTAACGCAAGCTGACTGGAAAATCGTTCCCAATAACTACGAAGGTCTGCGAATTTCCTGCACGTCAGCTAGCGAATCCGGCTGGTTTCTGTTACGCTTATCACTCCACGATCCGGTGATGCCTTTGAATGTTGAGTCTAATGTTAAGGGCGGTGTAGCTCGCATAGTCGCTCGGCTTTTAGCTTTTTTCCAAACCACCGAATCCCTTGATTTTTCGGCACTATCGATCTAAGTTTTACTCGTGTCAGACTATTAGTAAACCAAACCCAAGGAGGAATTTAATCATGTGGCTTTTAATCATAAAATGTTCTGCTGAAAGCTGGGAGACCCATTCCAAAGCTTTCAAAGCCATCGCGGCCAAATATCCGGCCACGCCTTCCTCTTCCAAAAAGATGAAAGGCGATGGTCAACGCATCATGGAATATCAGCTTGAAGATGTCAATGATGTAGAGGAATTTATGGAAGAATGCTTGACCTTAGATGGCTTCACCGCTACCTTTGAATCCCTATAATTCTAGGTGATAAGATTATAGCAATTATCTATTTTTATCTCATACCATTTTAGAGGTAAGATTTTAAAATAGGGAATCAATATTATTTGGCCAAAAACAGGCTACAATAACTAGAGAGTTTGAGGAAGGTTCTCGGCAAATAAACGGCCAAGAAAGAATTGATTTAACAGCAGAGGAGTTAAAAATAATTCTGTTGTAGCGCTGTGAACTATAACTAATACCAATTGTTAAAAGTTATGCAACAGTAGCTAGGACTGATAAAATATAACCCCATCTGCTTACAGATGAAGAGTGTTTCTGTTGAAACTTGGGTTCTCCTAGATTTGTAGTGGAAACGGTAGTGTGAGCGTCTGGCTGAAGAGGGCTTTCCTCCCCGCACGAGGAATTTTTATTATTCTTATCACCTCAAGTTAAGTATTTATTTAAGTTAGTCTCTCATCTCCAAATCTTTGACCAAGCTTTTTATCGACGGGTGTTTCTCTCGACTTATTGCGGATTGCTATAGTTAGTCTAGATAGTTAAAAATATATCAGCGAGAGAAAGGTTAAGGACAGCTAGTGATGGTAATGACTGTGAATCGAGACAACTGCGGGGTAACTGCGGAAATAGTGACGGGTCTGATTTTGCGGTGGCGGCAGTTGAAAGCAAACAAGCTAACCGCCAGTTCGATCGGGGGAATTGTTGCTGGCATTCTAAGTTTTGCCCTGCCGGTGCAAGCTTTGCAGGTAGTTGTGACGCCGACAAATCCCGAACTGGGAGATACGCTGTCAGTAATTATTCAGGCTGACGGTAATGGCGGGGAAACTCCAAAAGTTTCTCTACAGCAAAAAAACTACCCCGCCTTTCCCATCGGCAACGGGCGCTTTCGGGCCTTGCTGCCGACGACGCCGTTAGAGAAACCCGGTGCCCGCCAAATCCAAGTCACAGGTGATGGACAAGTGCAGAAGTTGAGCGTGCAAGTGCGCGGTCGAGATTTTCCCACTCAATCCATCTGGCTACCGCCTGGGAAAGACGAGGAAGGTACAGATGCTGAATTCGATCGCGTAGACGCATTTAAAGCACTGGTGACACCCGAAAAATTTTGGGACGGCAAATTGTTGCGCCCCAACTCCGGCGAAATTACTACTATTTACGGGGTGCGACGTTATTATAATGGGGTATTTGCTCAAGACTACTACCACCGCGGCGTTGATTACGCAGGTGCTTACGGTTCCCCTGTCGTGGCACCAGCAGCAGGTCGCGTGTCTCTAGTGGGACGCGAATCGCAAGGCTTCAAAATCCACGGGAACGTGGTTGGTATCGACCACGGTCAGGGGGTAGCAAGTATTTTGATGCACCTCAGCCGGATTGATGTCAAGGAAGGCGATGTCGTGAAAGCTGGTCAAGTAATCGGTGCTCTGGGGTCAACGGGGGCTTCCACAGGCCCTCACCTGCACTGGGGACTTTACGTGCATGGGCAGTCCGTCGATCCTGTACCTTGGCGGCTTCAGGGAGTTGAGTAGGATTTTTTACAGGTTTTGAGGGATTTATCAGTCAATTATGGGGTAAGTTTGTGGCTGGGGTGTGCAGATAACTGTTATGGGTTCTCTGTATTGAGTTAGGATTTGTATAAAATTTCTCAACTCAACCCTCACAACTCAAATCTCAAGACGCTAACAATCGCGTCTTCACAAAACTTTATTAATGATGCCGTTGAGCGGGGACGCATATATGAGTATTGAAAAAATTGTTGAACAGGCTTTGCAGGATGGTTATTTAACGCCGTCTATGGAAGCTGAGGTGGGACGGATCTGCAATACGGCTTCGGAATTGTCGATCGAAGAGTACATGGCTCTCGATCGTCTGATGGGATCTTTGTTGACTGGCGAAGTTGTGGTTCTGCCACGCAAACAGTTCATCAACGTTATGGAAGAGTTGGTCCTGAGCGATGCGATCGCTAGGGTGGCCGAAATTGAGGCGACGAGCGACCTGAGTCTAGATGTGGGAGATATTGCAGCTTATGCTTTAAATAGGCTGCCACCTCTGTACGCTACGACGGAAGAGGGCGCTCACTTTCAAAGGGCTAGGGCTAAAGAGCAACTTCACGATTTGATTTCCAAAGAAGTCAACGCAGCGATCTCCCGCAACTTGGATCGGCCTGACACCCCAAACCCCACAGCTTTGGGCAAGTCTTCTGGAAACGAGGTTCTTTCACAGCTAAGCACTTGGCTGCAAGCTAACGCCACTAATTTTGAGCCGCAGCCTTAGTACCACCTCAACAGCTCTATTTCAGTTAAGTCTATCCCGCTCAATTCAGAAAGCGGGATTTTTAGTTTCTGAGTCAGCAAGATTCATCTGAAGACCGAAGCCAGAAGGCACAAGACCGAAGCCAGAATTCAAGAAAAAAAATTAAAATTTAAGAGTTTTCTTTATTTGTTACATCAAATAAAAAATTCCCTCTTCCTTCTTCCCTCTTCCTTCTTCCTTCTTCCCTCAAACGATTAATTGTTGCTGTCAGAAGAGTCTGCCGATGGGCCAGCGGTAACTTTTGTTTCTCGCTTTTCGCGTTTTTTCCGTTCCGCTTGGATGACATCTTGAAGCACTATTCGCGCTTGAGCCATTTTTTCCAAATTGCTGCGGTACAAATCTAAATCTTTGCTAACTTTGTCTTCTGGCAGGTGCAAGGCCGCACTGACTTTAGCGATCGCGTTGTTTCGCGTTTCTTGGTCTTTTACTAAGTTAGGGTCAGCTTTTTCTAACAGCGAGAACAAACCGATCGCGAACAACCGGCTGTACTTAAATTGAGGGTTGCTGGCGATCGCCCCTAAAGACGCTTGCAACTCCGCTGTATCTTCAAAGCTGGTCGAACGATCGAGCCACGAGAGCAACTCTGGCCCGGAAAGTCTATCTGCCAAGCTTTCCAATCGCTGAGCGTCTTGCTTGTAGCGATCTGGATCGTCTTCTAGGGACTTGCACAAAGCGTTAAAAATCGAAACTCTGTCTGCTTCTGGGGCGTACCCAAGCATGAATCGATCGAAAGCTGTCACTACACCCAAAGCATAAATCGGGTCGTATTGAAAATCGGCATTCGCCGAAAGCAAGTGCATTTCTACCATCAACTCTTCCACCACTCGACGGTAAATTGAGTTGATCGGTCGAGTGTGAATCGTATAGAAACTTCGCTTAGTATCTGAAACAGTACGGTTATTGTTCACCTGAGTCTTATAGATAAATAATTTTGCCGTAGCGGGCGTGCCAGCGCGGCGTGAGTAAAGTCGGGGTAGTCAATTCTGCGATCGGTCTGACAAAAAGTGCCAGTTTTTTAAGCGTTGCCGCCTCCTTGCGAGACAAAATTTTATCAAAAAAATTTTACGCGCGATCGGCAGCAACAATTAATATGTCGCAATAGGAGGGAAAAACCCCAGTATCTTTACAATCATAGCTTAGCTGGGATCGCTCATAAATCTAATCTTCTGACTTGCCCAGCCTAGATATGGTCTTGCATATCACAATAACTTTTTTTTGTCAACCCCTAATTGTGAAAAATCAAACAAACATGACAATTTCTCCTGAATTAATAGCTTTAGCCCAGTACATGGCGGGCGAATTTGACAACCGGGAACAAGCGCTAGCAGAGCCGACTTGGTACGTCCACCTTCGTTTGTGGCAAAGACCCCTGCCGGTTCGTTTATTTTCCGAACCCAGCATTGCGCTGTTTGCAGAACAAGCCAACATTCTGGAATTAGACAAGCCATACCGCCCCCGCATCGTGCAACTGAGGCACTCACAGATAGCGCCGGGACTTATCGAAGCTCAGTATTATATGTTCCACGACATTACAGCCGTCAAAGGAGCCGGTTGCAACCCCGACTTGCTTGGAAAGCTAACGAAGGAGCAAATCCAACTCCTCCCCGGCTGCACCCTGTCGGTTGCAGTGCAAAATTTAGGCTCAAACAGCTATCGCTTTCGGGCATCTTTGCCGGAGGGAACTCGCTGCGGCTTTGCCTACGGGGGGCAAAATTACCAAGTAGACTTGGGATTTGAAGCCGCAGGCGAGGAATTTCTCAGCTACGACAAAGGAATAAGCCCCACGACAGGCAAGGCTATCTGGGGAGCTTTAATGGGCCCTTTTAGATTTGTCAAGCGTCAGGATTTTGCTGCTGAGATATTGGTTTGAAGCAAGAAGCAACAATAAACAAGGAAGAAAGATTTAGCTATCTAGGATAGAAGGCAAGACTTTACCTTGACCTATTCTTCTACTTTAGTGTTTTGAACCTCTCAACCTCTCAAGAAAGGAAGAAAGCATAAGGAAGCTGGCAAGAGTTTACCTGCTTCCTGTTCTTGTGCAGGGTTCCGGCGCATTTTGTGAGCCTCAAGCTTAAATTACCCGCGACACTGCAATCGATGCCAGCAGGAGTGCTCAACTTGCGCGTGGCACCCCCTCTAGAGCTTCTTCTTCCGTTTCAAAGATTTCAAACACAGAATCCATCATGGTGACTTCAAACACCAGTTTGGCTTCGGGATGAACATTGCAAATGCGGAAACTTCCCTTAACTTTATCCGCATCCCGCATACCTGCTACAAGTGAGGTCAGGCCAGAACTATCGATAAAGTTAACCTGACCAAGATTCACTACGACATGGCGGCTGAGTTTGGAAATACACTCTTGCAACTTGAGGCGGAATTGCCAAGCTGTAGTGATGTCCAACCGTCCTGTCGGTGCTAAGACGATAACTGTTGTACCGTCTTGAAGCGTGTGGGTTTTTTGATCAATATGAATCACTGACCCTTCCCTCAAATTTATTATCTATCGCGGTGGTTACTGTCCCAGTAGTTTAACTCAGGTCGGTGACTGCTGAGGCATCCAATTCGCCCAATCTTGCGGTTTTAAGAACTTCGAGTAGAGTTCGGCTTCGGGAGAGTTGGGTTCTGGTTCGTAACAGTATTCCCAGCGTACCAAAGGTGGCAGGGACATTAGAATCGATTCGGTGCGTCCGTTGGTCTGCAAGCCAAAGGTCGTGCCTCGATCGTACACCAAGTTAAATTCAACGTAACGGCCGCGGCGGTAAAGTTGGAAATTACGCTCGCGCTCGCCGTATTCTTTCGATCGGTGCTTTTCAATAATAGGGGTGTAAGCCGGCAAAAATGCCTGGCCGCAATCCTGTACGAAGGCGAACAGCGACTCCCAAGTCCTAGGTTCCGGCACGCCGATGTTGTTGCTGCACTCAGCGGCTTTACCTTTGACATGATGGTCGCGGTAAAGCGCGCCTTGAGCGCTTTGGTAGTCAAAAAACAGGCCGCCCACGCCCCGAGTTTCTTGGCGGTGGGGGAGGTAGAAATATTCGTCGCACCAGAGTTTAAAGGTCGGATAATATCCGGGATGGTGGCGATCGCAAACTGCTTTCAGAGTTTTGTGAAAATGAGCTGCATCCTCAGCCAACGGGTAATAAGGAGTCAAATCCACACCGCCGCCAAACCACCAAATCGGGCCGGCCTCAAAATAGCGGTAATTCAGGTGAACCGTAGGCAAGTAGGGATTGCGGGGGTGCAGCACCATCGAAGTGCCCGTTGCATAGAAATCGTGACCGGCAGCTTCTGGGTGCTTTGCCAGAATCAAAGCCGGCAAACTTTCGCCCCACACTTGGGAAAAATTGACTCCCCCTTGTTCAAACACATCGCCTTCGCGCATGACGCGAGAACGTCCGCCGCCGCCTTCGGAGCGTTCCCAAGAGTCCTCCTTAAATTTGCCAACGCCATCGAGCTGTTCGAGGGATTGACAAATTTCGTCTTGTAGGGTTTTCATAAATTGGCTGACTCTAGCTCTAGAGTCAGCGGGTGGCAAAAACGGGGAAGTGGCTGTTTTAAGTGTTGTAGAAACTGTCATAAAATTTTCTGTTGTCAGATTTGAGTCTTAGATGGGCGATGAATCCCAAATCCAGTCGTCATGTAATTATGCCACCGCAGGTCTGCAAATGATCGCTATGAAGTTACATTAAAAAATAGCAATAAAAATATACTTAAACCTGCGATCGAAAATTCGCTAACCCAATTGCAGAGCTATGGTGGAGAACACAATGCCCAATACACTCGATGTTAGTTCAGTCTTAGAAATCCTGCGACCCGTGCAAGACCCCGAACTGCAAAAGAGTTTGGTGGAATTGAACATGATTCGTAACATAAAAATTGACGGCGGTGTCGTCAGTTTTACTTTAGTGCTGACCACGCCTGCTTGCCCGCTGCGAGAATTTATTGTCGAAGATTGCCAAAAAGCGGTCAAACAGTTGCCAGGAGTCGAAAAAGTGGCGGTGGAGGTGACAGCCGAGACGCCACAGCAGAAGGGAGTGGTCGATCGCCAAGGCATTGAAGGAGTGAAAAATATTATCGCAATTTCCAGTGGCAAAGGCGGCGTCGGCAAGAGCACAGTGGCGGTAAACGTGGCAGTAGCGCTGGCGCAAACCGGCGCTAAGGTGGGTTTGCTGGATGCGGATATCTATGGGCCCAATGACCCGACTATGTTGGGTCTGGGGGATGCGAAAGTGATGGTTAGGGACGGGAAAAGCGGGGAAAGCCTCGAACCCGCCTTCAACTACGGCGTCAAATTAGTGTCGATGGCATTTTTAATTGACAAAGACCAGCCCGTCATTTGGCGGGGCCCGATGTTGAACGGGATCATTCGACAGTTCCTCTATCAGGTAAATTGGGGCGATTTAGACTATCTGATTGTCGATATGCCTCCGGGTACTGGAGACGCGCAGTTGACAATGGCGCAGGCGGTGCCGATGGCTGGTGTCGTGATCGTGACCACACCGCAGACTGTGGCTTTGTTGGACTCCCGCAAGGGTTTAAAGATGTTCCAGCAGTTGGGAGTGTCGGTGTTGGGAATTGTGGAAAACATGAGCTATTTTGTGCCGCCGGATATGCCCGACAAGCAATACGATATTTTTGGTTCTGGTGGCGGGGAAAAGACTGCTGCTGAGCTGGGAGTGCCGCTGTTAGGCCGCATTCCGCTGGAAATTCCGTTGCGGGAAGGTGGGGATTCGGGGGTGCCGATCGTGGTGGGACAACCGGG
>JACJNV010000024.1 GCA_014695175.1 Microcoleus sp. FACHB-DQ6
GGAAAATCAACAGAAAGGGATTTTTGGTTTACCCACAGTAGGAATTTCTGTAACTGCTCGTCCTCAGCGACCAGTCCATCAACTTGTTGTTTCATTAACAGTAAAAAATCATCAGCTTTTTGCAACATCCCAACTGCTAACAACAAGACTTCTCGCCAACGCTTCTCGGTTAGGTGGCTGACCAGTTTTCCCAAAGCTTGTGGAGCGGAATGGTTAACTATTTCTGTAGCAGTAAAATACTCTTGGAATGTTAGATGAGAAAACGAATAAATCCCTCTTGCCCTCTCCACTAATAATCCATGTTGTGCCTCGATAGCCTTCAGCAAAACCTCACTATGGCTCTCCAACTGAACGGGGTCAGTTGTGCCATCTGGCAAGTTAGCTAGATAATCGGCAATCAATTGCTGAACTGTGTTTTTTTCAAAAAAGTAATCGCCCCTTTCAAAAGTAATAGCTGCCACAAAAGCAAGTAAATGTTGCTTGTGGGAAAAATTTAAATTGCGATAAACTTCATCCCGTTGAATGCCTCTAGTTTCATCCCATTTTCTGAGCATAATTTCCAGTCCTTCCTCATACAGCTTGGCTCGGTTGGAGGGAAAATCTGCTTTGGCTTGGAATACTAAACAAGTCAGATTCAACAATATAGGCGTTACTGCCAGTTCTCGGATTTGCTGATTTTTTTGCAGTTTAAGCTTCTCTACAAATTGAGATGCTAAAGCTTTCCCGAGTTCCAGATTATGGGAAAAAGCCACAAACCAATTGCGAGCAAAAGCAGAGATTTGCTTATTATTAAAATCGCCTACCTCAACACAAGTAAAGGCTTCGTCGTGAAATCTGTACTTAGAAGCGGCAATTCGACAGGTAATAATAAACTGATTGTTGTAATACTTTTGGACAAACTGACGAATCTGTCTGACGACTGCATCGCTATCTGATTCTGGCACTTCATCTAAGCCGTCCAGCAAAATCAGCCCTCTGCCTTGACTGAGTGCGAATTCAGTTTGCGATCGCGCCTCAACTCCGCAACTGGCAAATTCGTCGCTGATATATTCTAATAAGTCAACATTAGCGATTTCAGCAAAGGTTTTGAGAGAGATAAAAATCGGTATTTTGTTGGCTTCAAATTTGGCGCGATCGCACTGAATGGCGATGTGTTTCAAAAAAGTAGTTTTACCGGAACCCGGTTTGCCGAGTACCATTAGTTTAGAGTGAGATTTCACCGCATCCAATCCTGATACTCGTTTCTGGCGTACTTTACCTAAACCTAAGCGGTTAAAGTTATCTGCATCTGGGTTGAAGTCTCTCAGTAAATCGCGAATTTCTCCCGGCTGCCAACTGGTAATTTCCTCCAAAATGTTGACTTCAACGTAGAGGTTGCTGACATCAACGGGCTGTGCAATATCCAAGAGTTGCATTTTGCTGTAAAGCTGTTGGATTTTGCTGTGGCATTTTTGCCGGATCTCTTGCACTACCCAATCAATAGGCTGTTGGCAAAAATCTCTAACCCCCCCAACCTCCCCTTGGTAAGGGGAGGCTAAAGGAGGACGATCGACAATTTCTTCCCAATTCAACTGCAAAACCGTGCAGAAGGCCTTGAAAGCATTGGCTTTTATGGGTTCTCTTCCTGCTAAAAAGCGCCTCCAAGTGGGCAGCGAAAGGCCATCGGCATAGGGTCCGGCTTCTGTCCAAGTTCGATCTGGATCTAATGCTTTACTAGCTTCTACTAGCCATCTGGGGTCTTCTATCGTCGAGCCCCTTTCTCTTCTAGCTTGCCTAATTTTTACTAATCCCTCCTCAGAGGCTTTGAGGGTGGTCATTATATAATTTACTTATCTCATTGTCAATGTCAGTTTTCGCTCAGTTTAGCGATCGCAAACTGAGTTTGTCAAGACCCAAGCAAAAAAGAGAAAATGAGCGGGACAACAACTGCACGGCATACGGGAAAAGTCAGGCATAAATCATGCAAACTTAATCGTTTAGAATGTCACTCTCTTTTTTAGGTAAAAAAGTACACATTAAATGATGACAAAGGATAGCACCATGAGAGATAACATAGATGAAATTCCGTCAGGTGGGATAGGTATAAAAATTATTGGCAAAATTGCCGATGAGCTAAGTTATACCCGCACTTCTGACGGTCGAAACTGTCTGTTCATTGTAAAATATTATCAGCAGCCTGGTCTAGTACGATCCCAACACAGCAGTCAAGATGGTTTTTTTAAGCGCGCGATCGATGTTTTAAACAGCTTTAATTTCAGGTTTCAAAAGCGACGAAATCGCCCACCGGAGCCAAGTTATAACCAGCAAGTTCAAAAATTTATCCTTCAAGTAAATACTGATATCAAGGCTGTTGCTCAAGTTTTATCGTGGGTAGAACAGTTAGATCCTCTACCAATTCCCCTAGCCGTTTTGCATCAGTGTAAACTTGCTGTGATTGAAGGGTTTACGAATGCTGTTCGCCACGCTCACAAAAATATGCCATTAGAAACTCCGATAGAGCTTGAAATAATGGTATTTAACGAACACCTAGAAGTAAAAATTTGGGATTGGGGAGAGCCTTTTGACATTCAAGCGAAGTTGAAAGAAGAATTGCACCAAAAAAATCTGTATTAGTTGGAACGATGTAGGATTTACGCTTCACTAAAGCTGTGCTGTGATTGCCAGCTTTAAATTGACAATAAAAAGAAACTTTTTTGTGATGACTACTGATACTACTCCCAAGATTCTCGTTGTGGATGATGACGCAGCCATCCGCAATTTAGTTCATCGCTTTTTAAATCAGAAATATCAAGTAGATTCTGCAGCAGATGGCGAGACGGCTTTAGAATTGTTTGAAAAATTCAAGCCACTGCTAGTAATTCTTGATTGGAATTTGCCGGATACTACAGGCTATCACCTCTGCCAGGAAATGCAGCGCCGTACTAATGTTTTTGTGGTAATGCTAAGCAGCCGTACAGACGAAGCGGATAAAATTAAAGTCCTGTCCGTCGGTGCTGATGACTATATCTGCAAACCCTTTGGTTTGGCAGAGTTGGCAATTCGTATAGAAGTTGTGTTGAGACGCATGAGGCCTGTGACTCCATCACATATTGTATTCGATCAATTCGCGATCGATTCAGCGCGTCGGGAAGCAACACTCAACGATCGCATTATCAAGTTAACAGCGTTGGAATTTAATATTTTGTATTTTTTGGCTAGTCATTCCAATCAATCTTGGAGTCGCCAACAGCTAATCGAAAAAATCTGGGGGTGGAACTGCGACGACACAGGAGAAGACCAACTTGTTAGCGTACATATCGCTCAGATTCGCAAGAAAATCATTCAAGTTGATGCTACGGGGTCGCAGTTTATTAAAACTATTCGGGGTTACGGTTACAGGTTCGATCCGCCTTCGCCCACTGCAAGGGCAATTTACTAAGCTCATCGGCATTAACCACCTTATTTGGTGAAAAACCTATTTTCCCACCTGCCGTCGGGCAGCCAGATGCCTCCTAGGGAACGAACGCGATCGGGTAACATGAAGTAAGCCCAAGCGGTGCCTAAAGGTTTGAGCTGTGGATCGAAGATTTCGATTTCCTGTCGCTGATATTCGTTTTGTGTCGGTTCCCGCAGCGGATGATAGTCTTCCAATCGGTCTAAATCGTCCAAAATAGCAGAGTTTGCGAAACAGAGGAGAAAACCGCAGACTGTGCCATCTCCGGCCATCATCGCAGGATAGCCGATCGGCAGCGCAAAAAGTTGACCGCGGGCGATCGCGGGGCAAGCATCCACAACTTTTCCTTCACAGTAGCGGAGGTAGTTGGACTCCCCCGGTTTGAGAGTGCCGTATACAAAGACTTTCATCGGGTAGGGCCTAACCGCTAGTTTTTGCTAACATAGATGGCTAAGCTAATAGTTTAAGTCTCGCGGGCGATCGCGACTGCAATCTTCCTAAATTTCGTTGTTTACCCTTTCTTATAATTCATGACTCTAGCAGTTAGTTTTATTGCTTTTGGACTTCGGCCTTTGTACTTGAGCTCTTTCTTGCCGTCCCTGCCCCTTGACAGCTTGTTTTCGACTCAAGGGATTATGGTAATGCTGCTGGCCGCCTATGCGGGGGCGATGTGGATGTTTCTCACCAGTGCTCCGAAGGTACACACGGTGATGGTATCGGATCTCGGGCAAGCGAGGGAGTTCTATGAAGGTATGCTAAACCTGCCCGTAGCAGAAGTGCCGCTGCACTACTACTACAATTACGAGCAAACATTGGGGACAACTGGTATCGATCCGCTGTATTTGTCGCCGAATGTCGGGAGGGCAACGAGCTCTCAAACGATGGGGAGTCCTGATGGTTTGTGGTATCAGTTGATGAAAAATACCCAACTGCACATCATTAGCGGCGCCGGTGTAGGGGAAAAAAATCGCCCGCGTCACGTTTGTTTCGATCGCGATTGTTTGGATCAGCTATTGATGAGGGTACAAACTCGCGGCATTAGTTATAAAATTCGCCGGGAAAAGCCGCTGAATTTTTTGGTCAAGGATTACGATGGCCGCGTCATTGAAATGGCTGAGGTTAGTAATTAAGTAGGTCGTTATAATTAAAAGTAAAACGATCTCGCGCGCTACCCCCGGCTTCTTTTGTTGGGTAATATCATTCCGGCGGTGCCGGAATGATATTAGTCGCGAAAAAGGCTCATCTCCAGAGAGATAATCGCTCAATCAAAAAATGATAAGAATAGTTGAGATTTTTGAAATATCACTATATTTTGGTTAAACTAGCTTGATTGGTTTCGGAAGATATTTTTATATCCCCAGAATAATCAGTAACTCTATTGTTAACTAAAGCCTGGAGATAAGTAGAAATGACAGAAGTTGAAGCCATTGTGGCAAGTTTGTGGGAGCTTGATGATGATGTATTGGAAGCTCAGCTAGGCTCTCGCGTACAAGCCATAGGGGATGATGTTGCTGGACGTGGAGCAACAGGGGTAGACCCAGCTTCCTTGGAATCTATTGATGTCAACGTTGCGGCTAGAGCAGCGATCGATCCAAGATTGCTAGATGCTGGTCGCCAGCTTTTCGATCGCGTCAACCCCTTAACTTACGAGCTGATGTGCAAACCCCTCGGAGGAGACGATGCAGAGACTCGGAAGATTTTAGATGAAACAATAAATCAGAACTATACCAAAGCGGCTGGGATGTTGGCTCCTGTTTTAGTCAGTGGAGTTGGGTTGGCTCCTGCGGTTGCTACTCTTGTTGCAACTCTAATCATTAAAAAAGTTTCCAAATACCTGGCTACTGGAATTTGCGAGACTTGGGAGAAAAGTTTGGTAAAACCTGCAATCTGAGCTACAAACTTGAATTAGCAACAGAAATTCTAGGGTAAGGCGATAATCGATTCTATAATCGTCGTAGAGATGGCGATCGCACTATTTGCTTACTTTTATTCTCTAATTTAATAAAAGTAAACAGAATGTAACAATAATTAAGGTGGGTTGGGGAAGATCCTGGAAAATCTAAGCTATAATCACATAATCACAGAAGACATTAAATCAATTTTAAAAACTTTTCTGTCATCTTCTTGTGTGCTTGGTTTTATAATCTTTTCCCGAATAGTTGGTTGTTACTTTTATTAATTAGAGGTAGTTCAGAATGATAAAGGTTAGTGGCTTACCAGTTAATATTACCAAATATGATTTGGACGAGCTTTTTTCACCCTACGGTACAATTAAAATAACGGAAAATTCTGTTCTCATAAAAATCAACGAGACTGAAATTATTGCATATCTAGAACTAGACAAAAACCAAGAACTTGCTATTCAAAAACTAGATCGAAGAAAATGGGGTGACAATATCCTTTATCTCGATTCAATCAGAGGAGATGAACTTGAGTTCGGTCAGCCTGGAGGAGGCGGAACCACAACCCAGAAGTTGCGTTCAAAGGGGGAAAACGAAAGCGACGCTGGTCCAAAGAACCGAGGTCAGCCTGGAGGAGGCAAAGCCACAACTAAGTAGAAGGTCAGCCTAAAAAAGGTGAAAACCGCAACCAAGGAGGCGGAAACTAAAATAAATAGTGGGGAGAATCCAACACATACCGCAAATAGTTCTTTTATGAAGTACCGCCCAGAAACCGGGTTTCTTGAGGTTTGTTGCCCACCAACTTGTTTTTTTCAAGAAACCCGGTTTTGCGTACCTACAAACCCAGCAAAAGTACTGTATTTTTACATACATAAACGGGAGTTAACTTAATAGTTAACTTGCCAAACTGAGATCAATTACATAATTCTTTTAATTTTTTTGGTTGAGTTTGCAAGTAATTGTGGATATGGTTGCATCCTTTCTTTAACAACCCCTGAAAACTCATATCTGACACATTCCATAGCAAAACAACTCGATCTGCCCCGGCAGAGGCTAACCATTTGCTATCGGGACTGAAATTCACCGCATACACCCCCGCAGTATGTCCATTCAAGGAGGTGATTAACGTTCCATCCGGTTGCCAAAGCTTTATTGTCCCATCCATACTCGCAGAGGCGATCGTTTTTCCATCAGGACTAAAGCTAACGTCACTCACCTTACCAGTGTGTCCGCTCAGTGTGGTGATTAACCTTCCATCTCGGTGCCAAAGTTTGATTGTCTGGTCATCACTAGCAGTAACGATCCTGGTTCCATCAGGACTAAAACTAACAGACCGGATTACACTAATATGTCCTCTCAGTGTTCTGAGTTGTTGCCCCCTAGAGCTCCACAATTTTACGGTTGTGTCATCACCAGCAGTGGCAATGGTTTGTCCATCAGGGCTAAAAGCCACACTCAATACTCTATTTTTGTGTCCTGTTAGGGCGATAGGTTCTTTACCTTTCAAACTCCAAAGTTTTGCGGTTCCATCAGCACTCGCAGAGGCAATTGTCTGTCCGTCACGACTGAAGTTAACAGATATGACCGTATCTTTATGCCTTTTCAGTGTTCTCTGGAGTTGCCCATCTAGACCCCAAATCTTGATTGTGCTATCGTCGCTACCACTAGCAATCGTGTTTCCATCAGGACTAAAGCTAACGGCATTCACGCTACTGTTGTCTACTTTCAAAGTCAAAAGTAGCTTAGCTTCTCGATTCCATATCCTCACTTTTCCATCAGAGCTTGCACTGGCAATCCGCTTACCATCTGGGTTAAATTGAACCGAATTCACCTCTTCCGGAGCTCCAAACAAAACAGTTAACCAGTTTCGATCGATCTGCCAAAGCTTCGTGATGTTATCGTTACCTCCAGTCGCAAGCATTTTTCCATCTGGACTAAAAGTAACACAGGGAATGGGCCCGTCATGGCTTACCCAAGTATCCAGTAATCTGCCATCTTGCGCCCATAGTCTTAGGATTCCATCCTGAGTGCTAGAAGCAATGGTTTGTCCATCTCGACTGATACTAACGCTCCATACCTCTCCAGAATGCGGAAGGGTATTTAAAAGTTGCCCCTCTCGACTCCATATCTTGACTGTTCCATCTACGCTACTAGTGGTAAAAATCTGACCGTCACTACTGAAATCTACACTTATAACAGGCTGAGAGTGGTTGGTGAGAGTCTTGATTAAAGTCTTGCCATCCCGACTCCACAGTTTTACGGTTTTATCATCACTGACTGTGATAATCCGATCCCCACTAGGACTAAAACCCACTTGCCTTACCACGTCTTGATGTCCTTTAAGGGTACCAATCAATTGACCGTCCAACCGCCAGAGTTTTACGGTTGTATCATCACTGGCAGTAGCCATTGTTTTTCCATCTGGACTAAAACTGATACTCATCACCGAATAATTTTTATGAGCATGAATAACCCGTATCAGCTTGCCGTTGCTGTCCCAAAGTCTGACTGTTCCATCTAGACTGCCGGAAGCAATCATCTTCGCATCACGATTAAAACTGACGCTCATAACCGCCTCTGTATGTCCTAACAAAGTTTTGACTAGACTTCCATCCCGTCGCCACAACTTAACTGTGCGATCGTAGCTAGCTGTAGCAAACATTTGACCATCCGGGCTAAAACTAATATTCTGAACAGCATCTTGATGCCCTTGCAAGCGGTTTTCCTCCCTTACCCAGCTTGCGGATTGTGCCAGAGCAGTGAGAACATTAGTCTGGAGTTTTTGGTCTGTGCTGCCCCAAGGTAATTGTTGCAAATGCTTATTAGCTGTCAGTGCATCAATCAGGGCATCAAAAGAAGTTCGATTCACCGCGAAATTAGCTTTTGAAGATTGTGTTAAAGCATCAATTAGTCCTATTTCTGCTTGTCTCCACTGATATCCAGCAAAAATGGCAAATCCACTTAGAGAAAGAATGACTCCTGTCACAGTGGCAGCTAAGCGACGGTGACTGTTTCGCCTTTTTTGCAAACTGTACTGCACAAACTCAGTTTCTACCTGGTTTAACCAATTGTTATCAGGGGAGTTGAGTACCTCCTTATTCAATACATCCAAATAGGGATTAGCATTCCAAAGAAACTTTGCCTGTTGCCCAGCGTTCCACTCTAGAGCAGCAGGTGTTAAACGGCGCTCCAATCTTAAGTTTTTCTCCTCTTTTACCCAATTCAGCAGCTTTTGCCACCCCCGCACCAAAGCATCATGGGCTGGTTCCACGTAGGGATTTCCCTCTGCATCTTGCCCTTTCACTAACAACCTAGCTGTGCTAAAACGCTCAATTACTTTCTTAACTAAACTATTTTTATCTGGCGGATATTCCAATTCCGATAACGGGACTTGTCTACGCGCTAATTCACCCCCGCCCAAAGCAACCATCCGCAACATTACATGGCAGATAACTTGGCTATAAGCTGGATTTTCTTGAACTAGCGCCTGATATTCCTCATCAGCCCTTTGAGTCAGTGATTGGATGACTCCTCCCAAAGCTTGATAATCTTCTTGAGTCAGCGCCCTGCCAATTGTTATTCCTCGATTTTGTG
>JACJNV010000240.1 GCA_014695175.1 Microcoleus sp. FACHB-DQ6
GCAGCCGCTGCCAGTGGTTTACCGGATGGAGGGAGAATACTTTTATTATGCGGGAGAGTATGGATCGCGCGATCGGGCGCCCGGGACTGATGTTGACGTGTGTTTTGGGGGTAATATTGCAGTTACTGAGATATCGCTGTGATAGATTTGATGGGATTTGATGGGATTGGGCGATCGAACTATTTTTTTTGTCAACAAAGCGGCAGTAGGTTGGTTAACTTTGTTATCACTTACCCTCAATATCCCAAAATAGGATAAAATGTTTGTACTTAATTTTTAGAGTCACGTAAGTCAACAAATGAGTCCTAACGCAGAAGCGAATTCTCCGAGCATCTTAAAACGCAAAGCGAGCAGCACTGTTGGTCGTGGCAAAGTAGCTAATCTCAATACCAATTTTAATTTTTCTGCATGGAGTGACGAATACGTTACTTTATATCTCGGCGATAGTCTCCAGCACTACGACAATTGGGAGCAACCTACTGTCATCGTTTCAGATGGAGCTTACGGTATTCTTGGGTTTGAAGGAGACACCTCAGATCACATTGATTTACCTAATTGGTATAAACCTCATATCGAGGCATGGTCAAAAGCAGCCATACCGTGTACAACACTCTGGTTTTGGAATTCAGAGATTGGTTGGGCTATTGTGCATCCACTTCTAGAAAAATATGGTTGGCGCTATGTCAATTCCAATATTTGGAACAAGGGAAAAGGTCATATCGCAGGGAATGTTAACACACAGAAAATTCGCAGGTTTCCCGTCGTTACAGAAGTCTGCGTTCAATACGTTAGAGAAGTAACCGTTAATGAACTTACCTTAAAGGCGTGGTTACTGCGAGAGTGGAAACGCTCTGGGTTGCCGTTACGACGGGCCAATAATGCTTGCGGGGTGGTGGATGCAGCAACCAGGAAATACTTCGATCAAGGGCATTTGTGGTATTTCCCTCCGACCGAGATGTTTGAAAGGCTAGTGAACTATGCAAATGAGTATGGTAGTCCTCAAGGAAAACCATACTTTTCACTGGATGGCAATCAGCCTTTAACGGGACAAGAATGGAGCAAGATGCGATCGAAGTTTAGATGCCCTCACGGTTTTACAAACGTTTGGGAGCGTCAAGCTTTACGGGGTGATGAGAGAGTTAAAACTATTTCTGGAAAAGCATTACATCTCAACCAAAAACCTCTGGATCTGATGAACCTTATTGTTGAGGCATCGAGCGATGAAAACGATGTTATATGGGAACCTTTTGGCGGACTTTTCAGTGCAGCTTTGTCAGCACGTAAACTCAAAAGAAAAGCCTTTTCTTGCGAGATAGATCCCGACTATTTCTACTATGGTGTACAGAGATTTAATCAATAATTTCATCAATACTCTCTTCTCTAATCTGTAGATAATCTTGTAGAGATTTCTTGATGCTGTCTTCTAGGCGACTTGATAAAAGCTTATTCCACCGACCAACGGTCATACCGGAAACTTCAGTATTGTAGACACGTCGCTTAAATTCCTCAATGCCTGGATGTACAATTCTGTCCATCTTTGCAAAATTTGTATCTAGTCTATATTCATAGCGTATCCGTAGCTCCCGCAGAAGGCGCTGATACTCTCTAGTTGGTTTGTAGACTTTTCCTTGAGTACCCCATGAATCAACTATTTTCTTAGCTTCTAAAAACTCCTCAGCAGAGCCTTGGAATTTATATCCACTGGTGTTTGTTTGTTGCAAATTTGCTGTTCTTTGAGTTGTATCTTCCGGCTCTAAAACAAGATAATCAGGCGGATTGTGATAGTGGGTATCTCTCGCTACAGCTACCGATAAACCAGAGACAACGCACACATCAAGAATGCGAGGCTTGCCATAGATGATTTTATCGGGTAGCCATGCCAGGATAGCAACGTAGGTCTGATCGAACCTAAAGTGATTTTGACTATCTTTGAAACGTGCTGTTATCTCTGTTGCTAGTGGGAACCACGCTTTAAGTTCTAATCCTGGCGTTGGTTGAACTATGCCGAGGAAAATAGTATCTGGAAAGCCAGGATCTTGCCTATGCCACTTTCCAAATTCAGTGAACTCATTTTGTTGATTCAAGAATTCAACGATGTTAAATTCGATTAAATTTCCGACTAAGGGCGAAAGCTTTGAGATAACTTTAGACAGGTTCACCGCTGCATCTACGGTAACAGGTTTAGATACATCTAAAACGTCGAAAGTGTTACCCGATAAGCGCTCTAGATATTGGGAGGCAAGTCTGATTACATCTTGGGTATTCATATCTCGCTCTCACAAGATGCTTCAGATATTTTTTGTGAAATTTTCCTAATAATATCGCAAGGATCTACACCAATTACATGAGCAACTAACAGAAACTCAATTACATCTAACCGTCGTTCACCGTTTTCATATTTGGCTACGAAAGACTGGGGCTTTTTAAGAGATTTAGCCACAGACTCCTGAGTTAGTTGCGCTTCTTTACGAGCCGCAATCATACAGCAACGGAAGGTTTCATATTCATCGCTAAAAACAGACTTCATTATTCTTTGGGTTTAGCACTGCATATTCCCTAGATATAATAAACCTTTTTTGGGATAATCCCAAAATACGATATTGAAATCTGTTAAAAATCGATAGTAATGACAATTGAACAAAATTAATCACAGTTCAGAGAGTGGCAGCTATCTCTACTTGCGGCCCTCGCTGCTACCATAATTTTTTTTGTCATCCTTCGGCTTAGCAACACCATCAGGTTGTTTCTTTGGCTTTTTGACTTCTTTGTTGCTTTTTCTTTCTTTTGACATAATCCTTCCTCAATTGTGACTCAGCATAACATAGATTGACACATTTGCCTAACTGTCCGTAGAGGGGGTGATCCTATACAGATACTACTCGCTGTTAGTTTTGTACCATCTGCAGTATATTATCTGCTAGGTTTTGAACGAATACCCTCTACCGTTAGGCATATCGATAAATTCCTCAGAAGTACAAGGTCTGAAATTACTTTTCACCCCGATGACTTAAAGAAATATTGAAAAGCACGATCGTATAACTGCTGCGAGACAACCGAGAAAAATTCTCGCTGATTAAGCTGTTGTTCCACCTCTAATTTTTATGAAAAATGACAGTAGATAAAATATGGAGCTATGACCGTGCCAGCCTTCGCGACACCTGAAGCAAACACAACTAACAAATTTGCAGTCTCCGTTTAAAAAAGCTGTTAGTCAGAGTGGACAACAAGAATATTGATTTTAACTATTGATTAACAATTCGGACAGTGTTTGATGGCTTACCTACTGACAATCACGGTTTCACGGATCTCAGTACGATCGCAACGCTTGCCGAAGCACACTAGAGACCCACGATAAATCAAGGGTTTCAGACTATGACCTCAAAAAGGTCGGGACTCTGGAAAAAGCACAAACTATAGCAATCCTCGCATCATTTGTGAATTTCTTACTCCCGAGCGAGCGGGTTCGGGGAGGGTTGGGGAGGGGTAAAAATTTACGACTCCTGCAAGGATTGCTATATATGTATAAATATAAAGTTAATTGTCAGCTTTCTTGAAAGTGCGAGCGCCTCCACTCCATTTGAGATAAAATATTTATAAAGAGTGTTTATTTCTAAATAAATTTCTGGTATTAGGAATCTGACCCGTATGGAAGTAACCGAGCTGCTCAAAGAGTACGAAAATGGAAACAGAGACTTTGCTGGCGCAAACCTCAGCGGAGCCAACCTCAGCGGAGCTATGTTGGTTGGCGTAAATTTTTCGAGGGCTAACCTGTCGGGAGCTAACCTGAGTCGGGCGCATCTCACTAAAGCAGAACTCAACGACGCAAACCTTTACAGGGCAAATCTGAGTTTTGCCAAAATGGGTCAAGCCAGACTAGCGGACGCAGATCTCACGAAGGCCAATCTCAGCGGAGCTTTCCTCGTCAAAGCAAAACTGCCGAGGGCAAAGTTGAGTGGCGCCCAACTCATAGGTAGCAACCTGGCGATCGCCATCCTCTGGAACGCCAATTTGTGTACAGCCGACCTGCAATTCATCAACCTGCGGGGCGCGAACCTCACGGGAGCAAACCTCAACTGGGCCAACTGCGGAGGGGCAAAACTCAGCGGTGCAAAGCTTTTTGGCGCTCAACTAACAGGCATCTATCTCAGCAAAGCTTACATCAATGGCATCGACCTGAGCAGGACGGATCTCAATGGGGTGAACCTGAGCGAAGCCAAACTGAACGGGGTAAACTTGGAAGGCTCGAACTTGTTAGCCTCCAATCTCGCCGGGGCTCAGTTGCGGGGTGTCAAGTTGATGGGAGCAGATTTAACCAGGGCAAATCTGGTGGGAGTTTCTTTGGTGCAGGCAAACCTTGATTGGGCTAGGCTGTGCTATGCAGACTTGAGCGAAGCCGACTTGAGCGGGGCAACATTCACGGGAACCAACTTTGAGGGTACTCAGTTAGCCGGCTCAACAATGCCCCCATCTTTGAGCAATGATGTCTACTTAACTGCAGCACGTGGTGTCGCAGCTTAAGCAACGAACGCCAAAAATTAATTTCGCATCCGAGTGGACGACTCTCGCATTGGTTTAACTGTTTGATGCAGACATCATTACTTTTGTGAGAGTGTTGCACCGGCAAGAAATTTACTGATATTTGCGAGAGTTTGTAGCATGACCATTGAGCTCACCCAATTAATTTGGCGACTCGCAAAGCAGAGGTAATGGCTCCTTCGTGCAAACCATCCCCCAAATAAGCTCCTGCATGATAAGTGTTGTTTTCACCATTAGTCTCGATAACTTCATTTCGATAGCGAAAAGACTCGACATTATATAGTGGCGTGTGATGTTTCTGAATGTGAATAATGTCTTTTTTGGCGATCGACTCCTCCAGTTGAAAAGCTAAACTGTACTCTCGTGGGGATGAGATGCCGCAAAGCTGATTCAAGCTGGCATTATATCCCCATCCCTTGTCCGTCTCGAAAAAATCAAATTCTGATAACTTGCCGATACCGTAGCGATCGTACATTGATGTATCCGAATGCAGCACAGTCGTTGCATAATTGGCTTTCCACGCCGAAAACCGCTTCGTTTCCGCATCCGTCGGGTCAGACAACAGCCTCATCACTTGGTCTGGTGGCATCGCAAAAACCACCTTATCAAATTCCTGACTCTCCCCATTAGAAAGCACAATTTTTACAGCATCAGCACTTCGGAAAGTCTGGGCAATCTCCACATTCAGCCGTATATCGCCCTTAAACCGCTCCAGAATCTTTTCAATGTAAGAATACACCCCGCCTTTAATCCTCACCCAGTTGACCAAGGCATAGTCGCGCAGAACAGGCATCGCTAATTGGGCCGGAAAATTGTCGAGCAATTCAAACGGTATCGAGTAGCTGTACATCGTCAGCAACTTCAGCCAATAAGTAGCTCCACCTAATTAAACCGAAAACGCTCAACAGCATACTCCGCTCGCGCAGCCCTGCTTTCCAAACCTGTTGAGATCGCGAGCGCCAAATCGTACTCATCAGCAAAA